>CAZPQV010000038.1:18951-21083 GCA_964588705.1 uncultured Chryseobacterium sp. | reverse complement strand
AAAATCGAAAAGTGCTTCTGTAATTGATGGAACAAGAGAAATGATTTTCATATCTGAATTGTTTCAGAGCTAAAAATACTCTTTTTTTAACAATCAAAAACAATGAAAATTTTAAGTAATATTATAGTCTTGGAAAGAGAAGAGCTAAATAAATACGCTTAGGAATAATTAAAACTTCACTTTTTAATCTCCAGAAGGTTAAAAGATTGATTTATGTAATAGAAATAAATTCCTTTTCTTCTGAAGCTGGAAGTTCTACATCGGAATGGCGGTTGATGTTTCTTATTCCCTTCAGGATTTCGTTCATGGCACCTACAGTTCCTTCTTTAATGGAGTTTTCGGTATTGCCAAGAATTTTTTTATTCTTTTTATAAGTGTCGTAGGAAGTTTCACCAATGAAATTTCCTTGGGCATCATACATCTTCATGCTCACCACCACCTGATTTGAAAAAACATATTTTCCAATGCCCACTTTGAAATACTTTATTTTCGGAACGATGGCCACATTCGAATTGTTGTGCAGGCAGATTTCTTTTATCATTTCAACATCCACGTTATCGTACTCCATTGGCGTGTCAATACGTGTCATCTTCATGTTTTGGTGTCGGCTCATTCGGTCGCTTACACCACTGAAAAACGCCTGATATGAAGGGAATTTTATTTCTTCAATATCCGGATAAACTTCGGGAGCAAAATATACAATGTTATATTTGGATTTGGTATCTATTCCGTTGGTTGAGCTTAAATTTTTTGTAGAAGTGGCAAGGTTGATGCAACTGGTGAGGACTACAGCACCGGTAACCGTTAAAAGCCCAAGAAATAGATATTTTTTCATTGTGTTTTGATATGCAAATATAACACCAATTTTTTATAATTTTAAGATTTTCTTAACATTTTTTTCTATCAGTTTCTTTAGTTTAAATCAATAATGCTTTGCAGGTTTGCGAAATTGTTGTACTTTTGCACCTCGTTACATAATAATCATTAAATAATATTGGAATGTACCTAACTAAAGAGAAAAAATCAGAAATCTTCGCTAAACACGGAGGAAACGCAGAAAACACAGGTTCTGCAGAAGGACAGATTGCGCTGTTCACTTACAGAATTAACCACCTTACCGGTCACCTAAAGAAAAATCACAAAGACTACGGAACTGAAAGATCCCTTGTGAAACTGGTAGGTAAAAGAAAAAGACTGTTGGATTACCTTAAAAATAAGGATATCAACAGATACAGAGCAATTATTGCTGAATTAGGATTAAGAAAGTAATTTTAGTACTGTATAGAAAAAAAAGCAACTCGAATGAGTTGCTTTTTTTTTGTGTTTTAATAAATCTATACCCGCTTTCCGGAGACAAGATTTATGATAGCAAGCAGCACAATGGCGCCGACAGCTCCGGTAAGAATCTGCCCGATAATCTCGGTGCCGAATGTGCTTCCAAGAAGCCAATATCCGATAAATCCACCGATTATCCCTACGATAATATTCCCGATTAAACCTAAACTTCCGCCCTTAAAAATCTGAGCGCCTAACCATCCTGCAACTGCACCGATGATTAATGTCCATAAAATTCCCATAATAGTATTTTTTTAGTGATTTAAATTAATAAATCCCAATATTATGCCATTAATACTAAGTTTAAGAGAATTTTTTGTGAAAAATAAAATCGAAAATTACTTTTCTCCTCCGATTTTACCCAAATGAGTATTATGAAAACTGTCAGGATATTTTAATCCGAAACCGAAAATTCTGTCAAAAGCAGAATGAGAAAATAAAATGATTCCGGCAACTTCCAACCCATTAGAATCTAAGTATCTGCCAAGAAGAAAACAAAGAATTCCTGTTCCGAAATGATGAAAGAGATTGTATAAAGCAGCACCAATTCTTGGGCTTTTTAGATAGCCAAGCATTGAGAGATCCGGCGCAAAAAACAATCCGATAAACCACCACCACGACATCCCTGTTAAAGAATAGCCGTAAACGCCGACGATGAAAAGATAAATGTACTCTATCTTCAACACGGTTTTCATGTGTTCCTTCGGGTTCAATGTAAGTTTTTTTAGATTTTGAAAGTTACATTTATTTCCAACATAATCAAACGATTTCAGTAAAATACTGTGAAAAATACGTAC
>CAZPQV010000038.1:14773-18941 GCA_964588705.1 uncultured Chryseobacterium sp. | reverse complement strand
CTCAATACGGAGTGCACAAGACGAAACAATTTTATGAATGCTCCAGAAGCAATTATTGAAAAATTTCAATTAAAAGACGGGAGAGAAATCTCCATTGAGACAGGACGTCTGGCAAAACAGGCCAACGGTTCTGTAGTAGTAAAATGTGGCGGAACAATGCTTTTAGCAACGGTTGTAGCCAACAAAGACGCAAACCCGGGAGTGGATTTCCTTCCACTGACGGTAGATTACAGAGAAAAATTCTACGCAGGAGGTAAAATCCCCGGTAACTTCTTCCGAAGAGAAACTAAACCTTCAGACGATGAAGTTCTTACAATGAGATTGGTGGACAGGGTTCTTCGTCCGCTCTTCCCGGAAGATTTCCATGCTGAAGTTCAGGTGATGATTTCCCTGATTTCTTATGATAAAGACGTAATGCCGGAAGCTTTGGCAGGTTTAGCCGCTTCAGCAGCAATTGCGATTACCGATATTCCTTTCAACGGACCAATGTCTGAAGTGAGAGTGGTGAGAATTGATGGTGAACTTTCTGTAAACCCAAGCCTTGAAAATCTTAAGAAAGCCGACCTTGATATTATGGTGGGTGCAACGAAAGATTCCATCGTAATGGTTGAAGGTGAAATGAAAGAAATTTCTGAGGCAGAAATGCTTGAAGCCATCAAATATGCGCACGAAGAAATTAAAGTTCAGATTGAAGCACAGGAAAGACTGGCTGCAAGAATTCCTTCATCTCAGGTAAAAAGAACTTACGAGCACGAAGTTCACAACGAAGAAATCCGCGAGAAAGTTTGGAAAGAAACTTACGATAAAGTTTATGCCGTAGCGAAAACGCCTTCTGCAAAAGAAGAAAGACACGATAATTTTGCAGCAGTTTTAGAAGAATTCCTTTCTCAGTATTCCGAAGAGGAGAGAGAAGAAGTGGAACCATTCGCAAAAGTTTATTACCACGATGTAGAAAAAGAAGCGATGCGCCAAATGATTCTGAACGAAGGAATTCGTTTGGATGGTAGAGATTCTAAAACAATCCGTCCGATTTGGTCAGAAGTAGATTATCTGCCTGGAGCACACGGTTCTGCAATATTCACAAGAGGTGAAACTCAGTCGTTGACAGCGGTAACGCTTGGTTCTATGAAAGACGCCAATATGGTGGATTCTGTAGCCATTAACTACGATGAGAAATTCTTCCTTCATTATAACTTTCCACCGTTCTCAACCGGTGAAGCAAGGCCTTTAAGAGGGACTTCAAGAAGAGAAGTTGGACACGGGAACCTTGCTCAGAGAGCACTTCAGAATATGATTCCTGAAGAAAATCCTTATACCATCCGTATTGTTTCTGATATTTTGGAATCCAACGGTTCATCATCAATGGCGACGGTTTGTGCCGGAACCTTAGCACTTATGGATGCCGGAGTTAAGATTGATAAGCCGGTTTCCGGAATCGCAATGGGATTGATTACCGATCCAAAATCAGGAAAATTCACGGTTCTTTCCGATATTCTTGGTGATGAAGACCACCTTGGAGATATGGACTTTAAAGTAACCGGAACTGCAGACGGAATCACCGCTTGTCAAATGGATATTAAAATCCAGGGATTAACGATGGATATCATGGAAACGGCTCTAAACCAAGCAAGAGACGGAAGACTACATATCCTTGGTGAAATCCTTAAAACCATTGATAAACCAAGAGAAGACGTTAAACCTCACGCTCCTAAAATGGAAGTTCTTGAGATTCCGAAAGACTTCATCGGTGCGGTTATCGGACCTGGTGGAAAAATCATTCAGCAGCTTCAGAAAGATACAGATACTGTTATTGGTGTTGAAGAAATCGGTGAAATCGGACGTATCGAAATTGCCGGAACCGACAGAGCGAAAATTAACGAAGCAATTGCGAAAATCAACGAGATTACTTTCGTGCCGGTTGTAGGCGAGGTTTACAACGGAAAAGTAGTGAAAGTAATGGATTTTGGTGCTTTCTTAGCATTGGCAAAAGGAACAGAAGGCCTTCTTCATATTTCAGAAATCGAATGGAGAAGACTGGATAAAGTCCCTTACGCTGAAGGAGATGAAGTAGAAGTGAAATTCATGGGTTACGACGACAGAAAGAAAATGCGTCTTTCGAGAAAAGTGCTTCTTCCAAGACCTCCAAAACCGGAAGGAAAACCAAGACAGGACAGACCTGAAAGAAAAGACAGACCTCAGAATAATGAAGGTCAGAAACCTGAAGGTGAAAACAACGAAGGATAATTAAAGTCTTTTATATACAGAAATCCCGCATTGATGCGGGATTTTTTTGCTACAGATTCATTATATTTCTTAATACCTGGTGAATTAAAGAATGAAATAGCTATTATTAAGCGGCTAATTGAAGATAAAATTTAGGAAAAACTTTTTAAGAAAAAAGCCATTATTATCGTTGGTGCCAGACAAATTGGTAAAACAACAAGTATTAATAATGTTCTGGAGAAAAAAGAAGATGTTCTCTTCCTGGATGGTGACGATCCTGTAGTAAGATCAATATTGGAAAATGCAAATACCGAACAGCTCCGAAATCTAACAGCTGGCTATAAATTCATCTTCATTGATGAAGCACAAAGAATTGAAAATATTGGACTAACCGCTAAAATATTGGTGGATCAGTTCAAAGATAAACAACTTATTATCAGTGGTTCTTCTGCATTTGATATAAAAAACCGATTTTCTGAAAGCTTGACCGGAAGAAAATGGGAATACGAAATGTATCCCATCACATGGAGAGAACTCCACGACACTTTTGGCTATCTGAAAAGCCAACAACAACTGGAACTTCGGATTTTGTACGGAATGTATCCGGAAATTATATCGAATCCGGGCAGCGAAAAAGAATTGTTGAAACTGCTTACCGACAGCTATCTGTACAAAGATGTTTTGTCATATAACAATATTCAGAAACCTGAAGTCTTGGAGAATCTGCTGAAAGCATTGGCGTTACAAATCGGTAACGAAATTTCTTATAACGAACTTTCGGGATTATTGGGAATTGATAAAAATACTGTTAAAACCTATATTGAAATATTAGAAAAAAGTTTTGTGGTTTTTCAACTTTCTGCATTTAGCAGAAATATCCGAAACGAATTGAAACAGGCAAAAAAAATCTTTTTTTGGGATACAGGTGTCAGAAATGCCGTGATTGGCAACTTCAATCCAATCAGTTTGCGTGAAGACAGGGGTGCACTTTGGGAAAATTTCTTAATCGCCGAAAGAATCAAGAAAAATAACTATGAAAATCCTTACACCAATTCATATTTTTGGCGAACGACAGCTCAGCAGGAAATTGATTATGTTGAGGAATCTGCAGGAGAAATTTCAGCTTTTGAAATCAAGTGGAATGAAAATGCAAAAGTAAAACAGCTAAGGAATTTTCAGGAAACTTACCAAACAAAAATACAGAAATTAAGTCCACAGAATTTTCAGAAGTTTTTGCTTTAAGCTAAATTCAAAAACCCTTTCAGAGTTCATAGCTCTGAAAGGGTTTATATATATCATCAATCCTTCAAGGATTTCAAATCCTTGAAGGATTTTTTATGCTATAGCTGTTCAAATCTCGCCTGGAAAAATCTCAGATATTTCGGTTCATAAACCATTTTCAGACCTTTAATCTCATTTCTTCTTTCGTAAACTCTCGCGGTAGATTCAGCAATCACATCCATATGAGCCTGCGTGTAAACACGTCTCGGAATCGTAAATCTTACCAACTCTAATTTTGGATAATAGTTTTCACCGTTGGCTTTTCTCCCGGCTGAAACAATTCCGCGCTCCATCGTGCGGATTCCTGCGTCCAGATAAATTTCTGCTGCTAACGTTTGTGCCGGGAAATTATCCTGTGGAATGTGTGGCAGGAACTGCTTTGCATCGACAAAAATTCCGTGTCCGCCGATTGGTTTAACAATCGGAATTCCAAATTCCTGCATCTTATCACCAAGATAAAGAACCTGCCCGATTCGGGCTTTCATATGGGCATCCTGAACACTCTCGTAAATACCAATGGCCATTGCTTCAATATCTCTTCCGGCAAGTCCGCCGTAGGTATGAAGTCCTTCGTATACTACCACCATGTTTCTGGCTTCTTCAAATTTATCCCAATCGTTTAACGCAAGAAATCCACCGATATTTACCAAAGCATCTTTCTTAC
>CAZPQV010000038.1:0-14763 GCA_964588705.1 uncultured Chryseobacterium sp. | reverse complement strand
CTAAACGTTCCACCATCCGTGTAACTGCAGATTTCTTTTACGATTTCTGCAATGGTTTTCAGACGGTAACCTTCTTCTTTTTGTTGAATGAAATAGGCATTTTCCGCAATCCTCGTCATATCCAGCATGATCTTGATGCCTTTTTCCTGAGTGTAAGCGCGAAGTTCTTTCAGGTTTTTCATAGAAACCGGTTGTCCGCCAGCAAGGTTTACGGTAACTGCAACACAGATGTAAGGAATTTTATCCGCGCCATATTCCTGAACTAATTTTTCAACTTTATTCAAATCCACATCTCCTTTGAATGGATATTCCGAATTCGAATCGTGTGCTTCATCAATAATCACATCGTGAAAAACTCCTCCTGCAAGTTCCTGGTGTAATCTTGTAGTAGTGAAATACATATTTCCCGGAACAATATCTCCAGGTTTAATCATGATTTGAGAAAGTATATTTTCGGCACCGCGACCTTGGTGAGTTGGTACAAGGTATTTATAACCGTACACTTCCTGCATTGCTTTTTCGAGATTGTAGAAATTCTTGCTTCCGGCGTAAGCTTCATCTCCGCGCATCATTCCGCTCCATTGTTCGTCGCTCATAGCACTGGTTCCGCTATCGGTAAGAAGGTCGATATAAACGTCTTCGGATTTCAGCAGGAATGTGTTGTAACCTGCTTCTATAAGTGCTTTTTTTCTTTGTTCAGGGGTGGTCATTTTAAGTAATTCCACCATTTTTATTTTGTAGGGTTCTGCCCAGCTGTCTCTTTTTGGTAACATAAAATTTTTTGTTTTTTTAATATTAATTCATCTTAGAATTCCGGATAATGATAATCCGGTATAGAACATTTATTTCCAAAAAAATTAAGTTGGTTTGCGCAGAAATTTTTTAAATAGAATCATCGTGAATTCATCCAAGTAGAATTCAGGAAATTTAATCGGATTCAGATCAGAGATTCTCATTTCAGATAATAACTGAACAAAGATAACGAACAATTTTCTTGAAATTTTGTGATAGATGTCATACGTTTTGGCGTATATCTTGCAAATACTTAAGCAAATCAAAAAATAAATAAATTATGAATCCGGCAATTTTAAGAAGAGTCCTAATGTGGGCTGCACCGTTTGTAGTAGGGTATATTGTGAAAAAATATGAAGAAAGACAAACACGCAAACAACAGGAAAAACAAATGGCAAAGAAATTAGCGCCATAAAATAAAGCCACTGTAAAGTGGTTTTTTTGTGAGGTTTATCAGTGTCAAAAGTTTTTTAATACTGAATAATTCTGCTAAATTTGTAAGAATTCAAACAACATTTTATGAGTTTTCCTACAGATTTAGAAATTGCACAAAGTGCTGATATCAGGCACATCAGAGAAATTGCTGAAAAGCTGAACATTGCCGAAGACGATCTTGAGTACTACGGTAAATACAAAGCGAAAATCCCATTAAAGTACATCGACGAGGAGAAGATAAAACAGTCTAAACTGATTTTGGTTTCTGCGATTAATCCAACTCCGGCAGGAGAAGGAAAAACCACCGTTTCTGTGGGTTTAACAGATGGATTGAACAAAATCGGTAAAAAAGCAGTTGCTGTTCTACGCGAGCCTTCACTTGGCCCGGTTTTCGGGATTAAAGGTGGTGCTGCAGGAGGCGGATATGCACAGGTAATTCCGATGACGGATATCAACCTGCATTTTACCGGAGATTTTGGCGCGATTGAGAAAGCCAACAACCTTTTAGCAGCTCTGATTGACAATAACCTTCAGAACAAAAAATTCTCTTTGGGAATCGATCCAAGAACCATCGTTTGGAAACGTGTAATGGATATGAACGACCGTGCGCTTCGCAAGATTGTTATCGGTTTGGGAGGCTCTAAAAACGGAGTTCCGAGAGAAGACGGTTTCAATATTACTCCGGCTTCCGAGGTAATGGCCATTCTTTGTATGAGTAAAGATTTCGAAGACTTGAAACAAAGACTTGGAAATATTTTCGTGGGTTATACTTATGATAAAAAACCGGTTTTTGCAAGAGATCTGAAAGCCGAAGGAGCAATGGCAATTTTGTTAAAAGACGCCATAAAGCCGAATCTTGTTCAGACTTTAGAAGGAAACCCGGCGATTCTTCATGGTGGTCCTTTCGCAAATATTGCACAGGGAACCAACACCATTATTGCAACTAAAACCGGACTTTCTCTTGGTGATTATGTAGTGACGGAAGGTGGTTTCGGTGCGGATTTAGGTGCTGAGAAATTCCTTCATATTAAATGTCATTATGCAGGATTCAAACCGGCGGCGATGGTAATCGTTGCAACGGTTCGTGCATTGAGATACCACGGTGGAGCGAAAAAAGGAGAATTTGAAAATCCAAATTTCGAAGCCGTTAAAAAAGGAATCGATAATCTTAAGAAACACCTTGAAAATTACATCAAACTTCAGTTGAAACCGGTGGTTGCCATCAACCATTTTGCTACGGATTCTGATGAAGAAATCGAATTCATCAAATCAGAATGTGAAAAATTAGGTGTAAAAGCAATTCTTGCCGACGAGTTCACTATGGGTGGCGAAGGTATGAAGGAATTGGCTGCAGAAGTGGTAAATGCCGCTGAAAATTATGGTAACGATTTCCAACCGCTTTATGATGTAAATGATAAAGTAGAAAACAAGATTGAGAAGATTGCACAGGAAATTTATGGTGCAGATGGTGTTGTTTTCTCTGCGAAAGCAAAATCTGATCTTAAAGTCATTTATGATTTAGGATTGGATAAAATTCCGGTTTGTATGGCTAAAACGCAGAAATCCCTATCTGATGACGAAAGAAAAATCGGAAGACCAAAAGATTTCAAGGTAACCGTTCGTGAATTCGAATTTGCAGCAGGTGCAGGTTTTGTAATTCCAATTCTTGGAGATATGATGAGAATGCCGGGCTTACCGAATATTCCAGCATCCGAAGGAATGGATATTGATAAAGACGGAAACATTACCGGATTGAGTTAAAACTTACTCAAAATTCAAAATATTTATAGAAAAATCACTCAGAAATGAGTGATTTTTTGTTGTGAAAAACTAAACAATTATTTAATGAATAATTCAGTTTAAATAATTGATTACCAGTATTTTAAAATTAAAGCAATTGTTTGAATTTAATCAATAATTTTCTTTTTGGCACGATTTTTCCAAGTTTCAATGCAGTAAAATATAAAAATCAGTAAAATTTAAAATTATGAATTCAATTAAAAAATCAATCCTTGCATTAGGATTAGTAACCGCTGGTTTAGTAAGTGCACAGAGTGCAGATATGAGAAATATGATTAAGATTGGAGGTAACGTTGGATTGGCTGTTCCTGCCGAAAATGCATCGGCTGCAGCTGGAGTTGATATTGCTTATCAAAACCTTGCAACGCCTGGATTCGGAATTGGTCTTGCCACAGGTTACACCCATTTCTTTGGAAAAGAAAACACAGTAAATGGCGTTACGATTGATAATAACGACTTCGGTGTAGTCCCTGTTGCGGCACTTATCAGAGTTTATCCGAAACAAACCGGTTTTTATCTTGGGACTGATGTTGGTTACGGATTTATTACGGGTGATAAAAATGTTTCGTCAACAACGGGAGTTATGGTCGAAAGACCTGATGGCGGACTTTACATAAAGCCTGAAATCGGTTATCACAACAGAGACTGGAATTTTGCACTGCAATATCAAAAGGTTTTTACCGGTGATAAAGGTGAAATCGGAGATCAGAAATACAATGCAGGTGCGCTTGGACTTGGAGTTTCTTACAATATTCCTTTAGGAAAATAATTTAACACAGATAATTATTAATGAAACCTCTTCAGAATTAATTTTGGAGAGGTTTTTTATTCGCCGAACAAAAACTTTTTTTATCTTTACGAGTAAACATTTCTTATATGAGTTCTAAGACAAAGTTTCCATTATATTCGCCGGGGCAGGAGTGTGAAACCAACAAAAATATTACGGTTTTGGTGGCCGACCTTCGTGTAAAATACGCGTGGCTTTCGTTGTATGACTGTAAAAATGGTGAGATGCTTCAAAAGCAGGAAAAGCAGTATGTGACCACGGATTACGCATCTTTTTCTGAATTGGTGAAGCAATATCTTGCCGATGAAAAAATTTTAGGTGTTACGCGAATTTCAATTGCAGTTCCTGGACCGGTACATAAAGGAAAATGCATCACGCCTAATTTGCCTTGGGTTTTGGAAGCAGATGTGGTAAAGAAAGAGTTAGGTTTCGAAAGAGTTTATCTCATAAACGACCTCGAAGCCACGGCTTACAGTTTGGCGGATATCGAAGACAGTTGTTTCAACGCCATTCATGTTTCTCCGAATAAAGTAAGGGGAAATGTTGCTATTCTCGCTCCCGGAAACGGTTTAGGCGAAGCCGGCCTTTACTACGACGGTACTTATCTTAGGCCTTTCGCTACAGAAGGTGGTCACACAGAATTCTCTCCGAGAAATGATTTTGAAATTGAATTTTACCAGTTTTTAACTAAAATCTATGGCATCGTAACTTGGGAAAATGTGCTTTCAAAAGAAGGATTTTACAATATTTACCGGTTCTTGAGAGATGTTGGACGTCATACAGAAGATCCATGGCTGTCGGAAAAAGTACAGAACGGTGAATTCGTTGATGTTGTTGTAGAAGCCATCGCTGAAAAGAAAACAAGACTTCTAAAAACCACTATCGATATGTATCTTGAGTTTTTAGCAAGAGAAGCCAATAATCTTACCTTAAAATTGAAAGCAACCGGCGGTCTCATTATTACAGGAGAAATTCCTGATAAGATTTTTGACCTTATCAATAAAGATAAATTCTATAAAAACTTCAAAATCTCCGACAGAATGGAGCATCTTCTAAAAGATATTCCTATTTATATTGTGAGAAATCCGAAAGGTATTGCCAATGGCGCCGCACATTATGGCGCGTTTATAGAAGAATAAAAACCTAACTTCACCTCTTGGTGAAGTTTTTTTATTTGTAATTTTGAATGATTAAAAGAAACCGAATTAATGAAGTTGTATGTCATCAGCGGTCTCGGCGCCGATTTTAAGGTTTTGGAACGTTTGAAATTTCCGGAAAACACAGAAGTGGTTTTTCTCGATTGGCTCATTCCGGAAAAGGGTGAAGATTTCAATCATTATGTCCATAAAATGGCGGACAGAATTGATGATTCCGAACCGTTTTCACTCTTAGGATATTCGTTCGGAGGAATAATTGCACAGGAAATCAACCGAATAAAACCTGCGGAGAAAGTAGTGATTATGGGAAGTATTAAGTCAGATAAAGAAAAATCTAAATTTATACGTGCCGGTGAAATTACTAAACTCCCGAAATATCTTCCCGAAAGTATTTTTAACGATAAATCTTCGGTAACATATTCTTTTTTCAGACACTTGTTCGATCCCAAAAACCCAAATCTGATGCAGTATTTTGCGGTTCGCGACCCTTATTATTTAAAATGGAGTTTGGATAAAATCGCCTGCTGGAAATCGGAAGAGCAGCCGGGAGTGATACAGATCTTGGCAGATAAGGATATTGTTTTTCCGGTAAAGAATTCTCATCCGGATTATGTGGTGAAAGGAGGAACACATCTTTTTCCCGCAACAAAGTTTAAAGAGGTATCTTTAATCCTTAAAGAAATCTTTGAAAAAGAAAACTCATCTCCCGAAACGAGAGATGAGTTTGAAAAACACAAATGATGAAAAAAAATTATTACACAAATGTAATTCAATTTTTGAATTAACCCAAGTTAATTTTCAGATTTTCAGATTTTTTTAAAATAATTAATAATCTTTAACAATAAAAGAGGTTAATAATATTATAAGAATTTAGTTATTAGTAGTTTATGAAATCAATATCAGTTTTTGAAATTATAAAAGTAGGCATTGGTCCATCGAGTTCTCACACTATGGGACCGTGGAATGCTGCAGAAATGTTCCTGGATCTTATTCGCAGAGAGCACTCTATACAGGATGTAGAAGAAGTTTATGTAGAGTTTTTCGGTTCATTGGCTAAAACCGGAATCGGGCATGGAACCGATATCGCAGGAATGCTGGGACTTTCAGGTGAAGATTTCCAGAAAATAGACACAACAAAAATTGATGAAAAGATTGCTGAAATAAAAAATTCAGGAAAACTGAACCTCGGTGGTGAAAAAATTATCCCTTTCATATATGGTGAACATTTGGTACTGAATATGAAAAAATCACTGGAATTTCATCCCAACGGAATGATCTTCAAAGCCATCTTCAAGAATGGAGAAACTCTTGAGCAGGATTATTATTCCGTAGGCGGAGGATTTGTGGCAACCAAAGAAGAGAACTCAGTTGAAAGTCATAGTGTTCGCACTTTATATCCCTGTCACAGCGGTGCTGACATCGAGAAGAATATTCAGAAACTTGGTTTAAAAACCATTTCAGATTTGGTTTATCTGAATGAAGAAAGCTGGAGAACCAAAGTAGAAACCGATGCGCAGGCACTTTATATTTGGGAACAGATTAAAGAGTGCATTTATAAAGGCGTGAATAAAGAAGGAATTTTGCCGGGAGGTTTGAATGTTACCCGTCGTGCTGCAGAACTGAACAGAAAACTGTTGAGAGGAAAAACTTTTTCCAATCTTTCAGAATGGCTGTTGCAGGTTCACAGTTCAGAAGCTTCTTTTAACGATATCAATAAATGGGTTTCCTGTTTTGCATTGGCAGTGAACGAAGAAAATGCGAGTTTCGGTAGGATTATTACGGCACCAACTAACGGTGCAAGTGGAGTGATTCCCGCAGTTCTGATGTATTCTCAGATTTTCACAAGACATAAAGGTGATGATAAAATTATCCGTTTTCTTTTAGTTGCCGGTGAAATCGGAACTTTATTTAAGAAAAATGCGACAATTTCCGCAGCAATGGGAGGGTGTCAGGCAGAAATCGGAGTTTCTTCTGCAATGGCGGCAGCCGGATTGACTGAGATTATGGGCGGTTCTCCAGGACAGGTTTTAATGGCCGCCGAAATCGCAATGGAACATCATTTGGGAATGACCTGCGATCCAATTGGAGGCCTGGTTCAAGTGCCTTGTATTGAGCGAAATTCGATGGGAGCGATGAAAGCCATTACCGCAGCTAACATTGCCATAGAGAGCGATCCGACAAAGGCAAGGGTAACTTTGGATGAGGTAACAAAATCCATGTGGGATACCGCGCAAAGTATGAACGAAAGATTTAAAGAAACTTCGGAAGGCGGGCTTGCCATTGCGGTGAACGTTCCGGAATGTTAGAGTAAATAAGAATTTAAAACTTAAAGCTAAGAGTAATCTTAGCTTTTTTATTTCTCCAGAATCGAACGAATTTTATTGGCATTCACAATGAGTTCTTCCAGCAAATCCCAATTTTCTTTTTCTAAAGCTGATTTAAATTTACGTAATTGAGAGATATGCTCATTCAACACATCAAGGACATTTTCTTTATTCTGTTTGAAAATAGGCACCCACATTTCTGGATGTGATTTTGCCAAACGAACCGTGGATGAAAACCCTGAACTTGCCAGCTCAAAAATCGTATGCTCTTCACGTTCTTTCTCTAAAACGGTGTTGGCAAGGGCGTAAGAGGTAATATGAGAAATATGTGAAATGTATGCTGTGTGAATATCGTGGTCTTCAGCAGTCATATAGAGAAGATTCATTCCGAGATTTTCGGAAACATTTTTTACCGTTTCCAGAGCGTCGTCTGCAGATAATTCTTTATCACATATTACTCCGGCTTTGCCTGTGAAACTGTCGATTTGAGCAGATTTCGGACCGCTGTTTTCCGTTCCCCACATTGGGTGAAACGCTACGTAACGGCTTCTTTTCGGATGATTTTTCACTGTGGCAGAAATTCCTGCTTTTGTAGATCCAACATCCATCACCGTTTGCTGATTGGTAATTTTATCAAGAATCTCAGGAAGAATTTTCCGTGAAGAATCTACGGGAATGGCGATGACTATTAAATCAGCATTTTTCAATCCTTCACCCAGAGTTGCGGGTTCATCAATAATCCCCAAATTTTTTTCTTTTTGTTTATGATTTTCATCATGATCTATGCCATAAACGAACGATGCCAAACCGTTTTTCTTCAGTTTTAGCATCATTGATCCACCAATTAATCCAACTCCAATTACTGCAATCTTCATTTAGTTCAGTGGTTTCAGTGAGTTTAGGGTAACACCTTCCTTACATTTTTCGAAAGTAATTTCGTAACGAGGGTTTTTCTTTGGGTAAAAAAGAAGATAGTCCGGGCAAGGTTCTTTCTGCGCATTACTTCTTTTGAAATCAACGCCGCCTTCTGTGAAAATACTGTCTTTCAGAAATTTTTCGTCTATATTATTTGCAGACATTTCCGCTTTGAAAGCATCAGAATATTTAAACTCTTTACTCAGAGATTCGGCGATAACACGGCTTTCCGGAAGGTAACCGCTACAGCTTGCACCTTTCTGATTGAGGATAAAAAATACAATAATTAGTCCCGGAAGAAATCCGATAAGAAAGAATTTTAGTTTTCTCAAAATTTAAAAAATCAAAAGATTAATATCGTGATAAGTAAGGTCGAAACGGTCGCAAATCGACTTTTTAGTGTGGCGTCCTTTAAACATATAAAGACTTTGCTTCATTTCGTTTTTGTGCACCAGCATATTCTCGAAACCACCTTCTTCGTCGTAAGTCAGTAGATACGAAAGAAAGAAATTGGAAATTGCTTTTGTTGTGGTTCTCGGAATTCTGGAGGTAAGATTCGGAAGTCCGCAATGAATGACATCGTGTTTAATAAAATACGGATCTTCCATTGTGGTGAGCTCCGAAGTTTCGGCAATTTTACCATAATCAATAGCAATATCGATGATTACGCTGCCTTTTTTCATTTTCAGAACCATATCTTCAGTGATGATAGGCGTTTGGTCCATTCTTGGAAGAGCGCCGATAACAACATCGGCACGTCTCAAACTTTTCGAAAGTTCTTTAGGATCAATAATGGATGTCGGGACTCTTGCATCAATCATTGTATGCAGACGGCGAAGTTTTGAAAGCGAATTATCAAAAACTTTCACGCTTGCTCCTAAACCGATGGCTGCTTTTGTGGCAAATTCACCTACAATTCCGGCACCGATAATGACTACTTCTGTTGGACGAACGCCGGTAATTCCACCAAGCATATTTCCGTTGGAAAGCGCCAGAAGTTCCGATGCATAAAGTACTGATGCCGTTCCTGCAATTTCACCGATTAATCGAACCAATGACAATTGCTTATATTCATCAACAATAAACTCGAAAGCAATAGCATTAATTTTCTTTTCAGCCAACGCTTTGAAATATTCTTTGTCGCGGAGATTAATTTGCAGCGCGGAAATAAGATAAGTATGCGGTTTCAGATACTCGATTTCCTCAAGGGTTGGTGGATTGATTTTAAGAACAAGATCCTGTCCGAAAACTTCAGAAGGACTGTTAGAAATTCGTGCCCCGGCTTCTGAAAACTGCTGGTCTGTAAAAAACGAACCTTTTCCGGCATCGACCTCAATAATAATTTCGTGGCCGTGATCTGTAAGAACCTGCACGGCATCAGGCGTAATGCAAATCCTACGCTCGTTGAGACAGGTTTCCTTCGGAATACCAATACTGAATTTTTTGCCTTTTTTTACTACCTCCAGTTTTTCTTCTTTCGGAAGAAGATCTTCCTCAGTAAATGGCGTGAAAATCGATCCGCTGTTCATATACCAATGATTATTAAATTGAGGATAACAAAGATAAGCAACCTGAAATAATTAATATTGAAAAATTAATTGAAATTAATTTCTCTAAAGTCGCCGGTATTTTCAATACTCATTTCGTGATAAGGCAACCCTTCAAGTTCATCTTCATAAATCTCAGGCCATTCGATAATGCAGAGGAAAGCATCGTCCAGATATTCATCCATCCCAATATCAAAAACTTCTGCAACCGACTTCATCCGATAAAGATCGAAATGAAAAATTTTCCCTTTCGGGGAATGGTACTCGTTTACAATGGCATAAGTGGGAGAGGAGACTTCATCTTCGCTTCCAAGATTTTTAAGCAAAAACTGTGTGAAAGTTGTTTTTCCGGCTCCGAGATTTCCTTTTAAAAGTAAAATACTATGCTGAAGATTCGGAAGAATTGCATCAACTACATTTTGCCAGTCTTCGATTTTATTGATTTTAAATTGCATTTCAAAAAGATTTCAGATCTCAGATCTCAGACAATAGACCAGAAAAATCTGAAATCTGATGTCTGAAATCTCAAGTCTTATTTATAAATCATCACTTCAACCTCACCTTTATCTGTAATTGCACCGCGATACATTCCTGCAGTGTTCATTTCCATAGCGATGTTTCCGTTTTTATCAAGTGCGATTAAACCACCGTCGCCACCCATTTTTCCAATTTCAGAAATTACTTCCTGTGTTGCGGTTTTTATATCTTTATTTTGATATTCCATTTTTGCGGCAACGGTTCTTGCAGCAGTAGAACGGATAAAATATTCACCCCAACCGGTTCCGGAAATTCCAACCTGGGAGTTGGCATAAGTTCCTGCACCGATAATTGGAGAATCGCCGATTCTGTTCCACCTTTTATTGGTCATCCCTCCGGTTGAAGTTCCAGCGGTGATGTTTCCGTCTTTATCCAGGGCAACAGCACCAACGGTTCCAAATTTCTCATCAATTTCAAGATAGTCGGGTTTTCTGTTTTCTGTGGTTGATTTTTTCAGTTTTTCCTTTCCTAGTGCCTTTTGCAGTCCGTTCCACCGGTCCGGCGTCCAAAAGTATTTCGGATTTACAAGTTCAAGTTTTTGCTGTTTTGCAAATTCTTCAGCACCTCTTCCGGAAAGTAATACGTGTTCAGATTTCTGCATCACAGCGATGGCTGCTTTTATTGGATTCTTAATGGTATGAACTCCGGCAATCGCACCGGCAGATTTATCTTTACCATACATAATGGAAGCGTCCAGTTCGTTTTTTCCTTCGTGTGTAAAAACGGCTCCTTTTCCGGCATTGAATAATGGTGAGTTTTCCATTATGATGATAGCGGATTCAACTGCCTGAATGGATGATTTACCATCCTGAATTTCCTTATAACCGGCTTTCAGCGCTTCGGTCAACTTTTCTTTGTAGGCTTTTTCTTTTTCAGGAGTCATCATTTCGGGAGTAATGGTTCCGGCACCGCCGTGAATGACAAGCACATATTTTTTCTGGGCAGCAAACAGACTGAAACACAGAATTAAACTAAGGAAAAGCAGTTTTTTCATTTTAAATTTATTTGATTCAAATGTATGAAAAAGTTTGATTTGCAAAGTGCTGAATTGTAAGGCAGCACAATACAATACAATAATGTTGAATTAATGACTCAAATGAAAATGAATTTTATTCTTCTGATTGTTCTTCAGGATGCTTGCGGTCTTCTACTTTTCCAAAAATAAGTTTTAAAACTACCGGAAGCGTCGTTACCAGAACTAAAACGATGATGATGGTTTCCAGGTGTTCTTTGAGGTCGATACCGAATTTTACGATGAATAACTGATCAAGATAATGACCGGCAAAAACCAGAGAAAATGCCCACAGTAACGCGCCTGCAACATTATCGAAAAGGAAACGTTTTTTATCCATTTTCACAATTCCCGCAACAATCGGAACAAAGGTGCGTACAATTGGGATGAAACGCGCCAAAATAACTGCGAGACTTCCATATTTTTCGAAAAAGTCATGCGCCTGAAAAAGATATTTTTTCTTAAATAAGAATGAGTCTTCACGCTTGTAAAAGGCTGGTCCGGTTTTGTAACCAATCCAGTAACCGAGCTCGTTTCCAATGATGGCGGCAAGTGCAATACTGCCCGCGACAATGGAGGTGTCCAAGAAATTGCTTCCTGTAGAACCAAATGTGTTGGCAACCATTTCTACCGAATAAATCCCTGAAATAAACAGCAGGCTGTCACCAGGCAGAAAAAAACCGATAAAAAGACCGGTTTCCGCGAAAATAATGAATACTACCAACCAGTACCCTCCAAGTTTGATGTAAAATTCAGGATTCAGTAAATCTTTCCAACTTTCGTAATGCTCCATCAATAAACGAGATTTCTACAAATTTACTTCAAATAGATGTTTTATGGAAAATATTAAGATTTTTTAACAACAATTATTTAAGATTTTTCTGAAGCGTGGAAATCCGTTCATCTTTTCCATGGTGTGTCCATCCGGGAGCGTTGAAAATATAATTGAGTTTTGACTTTAAATCGGGAGCATTTTTCACGTCGCGAACCATATCCCGGAATTCATCAAAAACAATATGAAAAACGTTGTAGGTATTAATGTTATGGAGAATTCCATAATCGTGTTTTACTGATTTTTCAGATTTAAAAGTTCCGAAAATATGATCCCAAATCATCAGGATTCCACCATAATTTTTGTCGAGCTCCTCAATCTGTCGGGAATGATGCACCCGATGATTGGAAGGAGAATTGAACACCTTGTCGAACCAACCCAATTTTCCAATAGCATCGGTGTGCGGCCAAAACTGATAGATGAGGTTCATCTGATGCATCATCGCAATCATCAAAGGATGAAAACCAATCAGCACAAACGGAATATACCAGATGCCGCGGTAAATGATTTCGAACCAACCCTGTCGCAAAGCAATGGCAAAACTCAAATGCTGTCCGGAATGATGATTAACGTGTCCCGTCCAAAACAGCCGGATTTTATGACTTAAACGATGGTGCCAGTAAAAACCAAAATCCTGTACAATCATTACCAAAAGCCATAACCACCAATGTTCCAAATGCCATTTCCAGGAAAGCAGATTCGATAAATCGCCCACACCAAAAACATCTGTCAGCCGAAAATTATTATAAATCCAGAAGAAATAGGAGAGGGAAATTGCCTTCATCCCAAAATCCAGAAAAACTGCTCCCAAACCCAACCCAACGCTTGAAAGTTCGTCTTTTATCAACCGTTTCGTAAAAAGCTTTTGTGGAATCTGATACAGAAAAGTTTCACCCAAAATCAGCAGAATAAATCCTGGAATAAAATACGTCACCGGATCTGTAAAATCCAACGGACTGAATAATCCGAGATTATTAAAGAATTGTGTGATTTGGTCTTTCATTCGAGTTTCGCGATACGAGATGCGAGTTACAAGGTTCAAGTTTTGTTTCGAGTTTAAAAATAGTAAAATTTTTGCCACGAATGAACTAATAAGAAATTTGTGTATTTGTGGTAATATTTTTAAACCATTAAGGCATTAAGAATATTAAAAAAATCGGATTAAATAAAATCTGCGTAATCTACAAAATTGTGTTTGTCTAAAGGCAGCTGCATAATGTTTTGAATCTAAAACAATAATCTTTTGCCAAGGAAGTGCTTATAAAAAATTTGTGCATTTGTGGTAATCAATAAAAAACCATTAAAGCATTGAGAATATTAAGAAAATCAGATTAATTAAGATCTCCGCAATCTGCAAAATCTGCGTGAGACTTCGAGAGCGTCAGTCTGACAAACTCTGTGTTCTTCGGGTAAACCTCCGTGATCTCCGTGTTCCTAAAGATCGAAATCATCCTCCGAAACCGCTGTTCCGTCCGCCATCAGAAATGCTTTCAGGAAAGGAGTAATTTCGCCGTTCATCACGCCATCTACATCAGAAGTTTCGTAGCCGCTTCGTACATCTTTTACCAATTTGTAAGGGTGCATCACGTAGTTTCGGATTTGGCTGCCCCATTCAATTTTCATTTTATTGGCCTCGATTTCGTTTCTGGCTTTCATGCGTTCTTCAAGTTCGATTTCGTAAAGTCGGGATTTCAAAAGTTGCATCGCTTTCTCTTTATTTTGCAATTGCGAACGGCTTTCCGAGTTTTCAATAATAATTCCGGTTGGAGCGTGTCGCAAACGAACCGCAGTTTCAACTTTGTTTACGTTCTGTCCGCCGGCACCGGAAGCACGCATCGTTTCAAAAGAAATATCTGCAGGATTAATCTGAATATCAATCGTATCATCCACCAACGGATACACATATACCGACACAAAACTCGTGTGTCGCTTCGCGTTCGAGTCAAATGGAGAAATTCGTACTAGTCGGTGTACACCGTTTTCACCTTTCAGATAACCGAAAGCATATTCACCGTCTATTTCAAGCGTTACGGTTTTCACGCCTGCCACATCACCTTCCTGAAAATTGAGTTCTTTTATTTTGTAGCCCTCATTTTCCGCCCACATAATATACATTCGCATCAGCATCGAAGCCCAATCGCAACTTTCCGTTCCGCCGGCTCCCGCCGTAATCTGCAGCACCGCCGAAAGTTCATCTCCCTCATTCGAAAGCATATTTTTGAACTCTAGATCTTCCACTTTCGTCACCAGCTTTGGAAACTGCTCTTCCAGTTCCGATTCAGAATCCGGATCTTCTTTTGCAAACTCTGCCAGCACCTGTAAATCCTCAAAACCGATGTGAATTTCCTCATAATCTTCCACCCATTTTTTCTTTGATCGAAGTTGTTTCAGGAACACTTCAGCATCTTTAGGATTGTCCCAAAATTCAGGTGCAGCCGTCTTTTCATCGTCGTTTGCGATTTCAATTTTCTTCTTCTCAATCTGCAAAAACTTATGCAAATCTTCAATTCTGCCCTGCAAATCTTTCAGTTGGTCGCTGTTAATCATTCTGCAAAAATAAGATTTTTTTCTCCCGCGGATGACGCAGATTTATGTGGATTTATTATTTAATGAAATTGTATCAGT
>CAZPQV010000037.1:4285-21164 GCA_964588705.1 uncultured Chryseobacterium sp. | reverse complement strand
AAAATCAAACAGTGGAGTTTTCCCTGAAGTAACCGGACTGGAACGTGTAGAAGTGCTGAAAGGAGCCAACGCCATGCTCTACGGAAATGTCGGTCCCGGAGGAATCGTAAATATGGTGACCAAGAAACCAAGATTTCATTTTGGCGGCTCTCTTGGATTGAACATTGGAAGCTGGAATTCCTACAAACCGATGGTGGATATTTACGGACCAATCTCTAAAAAAGTGGCTTTCCGTGTGAATGGAACTTACGAATATGCTGACAGTTTCAGAGATGTGGTTCACTCCGACAAACAATATTTCAACCCTTCTTTCGCATTCAATATTGGCGAAAATACACAGATTTTTGTTGAAGGAGATTACCTGAAACACCATTTCACACCAGACTTTGGAATCGGAACAGTCACCAACAGCGAAACCGGTCTTGCGCACTTGAATACCGGGCTTTCGAGAACAGAATTTTTAGGTGAAGACTGGAATTACCAGACAGTTCAACAGGCAACCGGCGGAATTACCTTAAATCATAAATTCAATGATAACTGGTATCTGAATTCTGTGGCATCGTACCAGAACTATACAAAAGATTTCTTTTCAATGGAGCGTGTTGCGTGGAACTACAAAGGATCGGATCCCGCATCAGTTCCGACCTGGAAAAGAATTTTAAATAAAACCTATAACGAAGACAACAGCACCTCATTTCAGGTAAATCTTAATGGTGAATTTTCGACCGGAAAACTGAAGCATAAAGTATTGTTTGGGGCAGATGCCGAGTTTGCGCAGGATGACGCTTATGCATTTTTCAATCCTGAAAATGGCAAAAAGTTCGACAGAAATTACGCGGTTGGAAACTGGATCTTGAATGACCGTTCGACCTGGACGCACTTTGCACAACCGAACGCTGAAAAACTGAACCGCACCAGAATTAATTCTACGAATTATGGTATTTATGTTCAGGATTTCCTTGAACTTTCAAAATATTTTAAAGTTTTGGCAGGTATTCGTTATTCGCATCTTCAGAGTGATGATACGGCAGATAAAAATTTTAGAGAAGGCACAGAAAAAACACTTGCCAACAGTGGAAAAAGCGAATTTGCATTCAGTCCGAAAGCGGGATTGGTTTTCACACCAACTGAAAACTTTACGGTTTATGGAACTTATACCAATTCATTCTCACCAAACTCAGGATTTGATATCGATGGAAATTCACTCCAAGCATCGATTATTGATCAGTTTGAAATCGGTTTGAAGAAAAATATACTTGATAACGCGGTTGCATTCAACATCAATGCTTATCAAATCAATAACAGAGATACTTACACATCGCCATTTATTGAAACCGGAGGAACTGCACCATATAAAGTATATGCCGGAAACATCAGAAGCCGCGGTGTAGAACTGGATATCACCGGAAATCCGAATTCGCAACTTTCACTGATTGGTGGGGTGTCGTATAATAATACGGTTTATACCGATACGCCGGCAGACGGTTTTGTGGAAGGACAAAAACTGTGGAGAACACCGGAAGTCACTGCTAACGCATCTGCGTTCTACAAATTTGATAAAACTCTTAAAGGTTTAATTTTTGGTGCAACTGCATTCCACACCGGAAAAAGAATGGCAGGCTGGAACGACGTGAAAGGACAGCCACAACAGTCCCGAATGTTTGAAGTAAAAGGTTTTACCAATGTTGACCTGTCATTAGGATACGAACATAAAAAATTCCTGATTCAGGGAAAACTTGGAAATATTTTCGATGTTGAAAATTATAATGTTCACGAGAATTATTCGGTAAATCCAATTACACCAAGGAATTTTTATTTCACGTTAACGTATAAACTGTAAAAAGTTAAGTTGTTGATTCGTTTAGTTGTTCATCAGCCGATTCTAAACGCATTAACGATTCCACACCTCAACAATAAAGACTATGGAAAAGAGAAAAAAGAAAGGCAATGTAAAATCGACGATGCGGATTCTTCACCGTTATCTGGGATATTTTACGGCAGGAATTATGGCGGTTTATGCTTTAAGTGGCGTACTTTTAATTTACCGCGACACCAACTTTCTGAAAAAAGAAAATAAATACGAAGTCGTTCTGAGACCGGGTCTGGAAGATAAAGAACTGGCAAAAGAAGTGAAAATCCGTAATCTGGACGTCACTTCCGTTGAAGGCGACATCATGACATTTAAAGAAGGAACATACAATATGAAGACCGGCGAGGCGAAATACGCTAAAATGGAGTGGCCGTATGTTCTGGCGAAGTTTAATGAACTGCACAAGTCCACCTCTACTCATCGCTACGCATCACTCAATACGGTGTTCGGGCTTGTGTTGTTCTTCTTCGTCATCTCATCATTTTGGATGTTCAACTTCAGATCGAAGGCCTTTAGAAGAGGAATGATTTATGCCGGAATCGGTTTCGTAGTTGCCGTAATCATGGTATTTTTTCAATAAGAATTTTTCATATAAAACAGCAAATCCCTTCAGAAATTCTGAAGGGATTATTTCATCAACCTTATGAAAAAATCAATTCTATGAAGAATTATTTATTGGGCTGCGGCGTATAGCGCAGGTATGGCTTAATTTCGGTAACACCTTTAGGGAAAATTCCTCTTGCCTCTTCCGTTGGAATGGTTGGCGGAACGATCACGTCATCACCTTCTTTCCAGTTCACCGGCGTTGCCACTTTGTAATTTGAAACCAGTTGAAGCGAATCTAAAACACGGATGATTTCGTCGAAATTTCTGCCTGTAGAAGCAGGATATGTAATGATTAAACGAACTTTTTTATCCGGATCGATAATCAGCAAAGAACGAACAGTGTGCGATTCTGATGCATTTGGATGAATGAAATCATAAAGATTAGAAACATGCTTCTCCTTATCTGCAATAATCGGGAAATCCAAGGTGCAGTTTTGTGTTTCGTCCACATCTTTAATCCAAGCTCTGTGATCGTCGGCATCGTCCACAGAAAGTGCAATTACTTTGGTATTTCTTTTCTCAAATTCACCTTTCAGCTTGGCAGTCATCCCAAGTTCTGTGGTGCAAACCGGTGTAAAATCGGCTGGATGCGAGAATAAAATCCCCCATTTATCACCTAAAAATTCATAAAAATCTAATTGTCCAAGTGATGAATCGGCCTGAAAATTCGGTGCAGTGTCTCCTAATTTAATTGACATAATTTTCTATTATTTATTTACTCTATAAATTTAGTGGACTTTTAACTCAATTCAAAATTTAAATTGCTAAAAAAAGTTAAATTTGAAAAAAAAAAATTAAATGAAGGAAAGCAAAAAATATATCGAATTGGTTTATGAAGTTCTTGAGAACTGGTATGTAAAATTCGCGGAGCTTACACCCAGGATTATTTTAGGACTCACCGTATTCTTTTTCTTCTATTTTACGAGCAGATTTTTCAGCAGATTGGCTGTAAACCTCATAAAAAAATATTCCGATAAAAGCCAAAATGGCGAAAACGCCAGAATACTTATCAATGTTTTCCGATTTTTGTTTCTACTTGCCGGAACGTTTATTTCATTCGAAATCATGGGCTTCAGCGGATTTATTCTGAAGTTCATCGGTTCGCTTGGAGTTGCCGGAATTATTGCGGGAGTTGCCCTTAAAGACATTGTTTCATCCATGTTTTCCGGAATTTTGGTAAGTGTGGACAAAGCATTTAAAGTTGGCGATACGGTACAAATCAGTAATATTACAGGAAGAGTGGTCGATATCGGCTTTCTTACCACCAAAATTATCGCCGACGACGGCAGAAAGTACTATGTGCCAAACCAACAGATTTTCTCCGCACCATTTATCAATTTCACCGCTTCAAGATTCCGAAAAGTAATGATAGACCTTGAAGTACCCAACACCACCGATTTGGAGAAGGTTCGCAAGGTTTTGCTTGAAGAAATAAAATCCTGCGATTTTGTCCTTAATCCGGCTGATGCCGACGTTATATTAACCAATCAGAAATTGGGTGCTTATAATCTGCAGGCGCGTTTCAATACTGCGCAGGGTGAAAATATCACGCTTGCTAAAAGTGTTATTTTAATGAAAATAAAAAATCGGTTGGATAAGGAGGGAATCGACACTTCAGCACCAATTGCTCCTTGAGAAACTTCATGAAGGGACATTTGTGAAAACATTTGAGTAAATTTGAGCATTACTATGATATGATGAAGAAAAATCTAAAGTTTTTCAAACTACTTTTTTTGGCAGTTTTGGTGCTGACCAATTTTTGGAAGTGTGCTGACTCCAAATTTTCGGATCCTACAATTGAAAAGAAAGCACTGAAAATCTCCGAACAACTTGACGAAAAAACTATAAATATCTTTAACGATTGGGGGTTTTCTAAACGCGGAAAAATTGAAATCTGGGCAAAAAATGAAAAAGACAGCATCAGCTATGGTTTTCTGTATTTTAAAGGCGATACCATAAAATTCACGCTCTTTGGAATTGACGCTTTCCGGAAAGACTATCCTTTCAATGCGCCTGCGGATTTATCACAATATTATACCGTAGATTTTTCGAAGACCAAAAATGCGAAAGTCAGTATTGCAGGGACTAACAAAAATGCGGTTAGAGATACAATCGTTAAGGACATTCCTGAAAACGAACTTTTTACGTCGAAAAATCCTTTTGAAAAATTAAAAGAACTGTCCGATTTTGCTAATGATTTAGGAATCCTCATCACGTTTCACAAACCCGATTTAGGAAATTTTATTGAGTTTTATCTAACTCCCGAATATGTGCTTACCTATCTTCCGGAAGACCTTTTTATCGACCCGAAACACAAAGACAAAATCTTGAAAGATCTTGAAACCGGCAAACAGATTAGAAAAAACTGGAACTTAAGACAACTTGAAAAACCGGTGGATATCAACTGATTTTAACTTCATTCGGGGCGATTATTAATGTCACAAATGAAAAGACCTTGAACTGAAATATTAACAAAAAAACGCGCCTAAAGGCGCGTTTCTATATATGTCCAGAATTTTAGCTTAAGCCAAAACTTCTTTTACTTTATTAGCTGCTTCTTCAAGCGTAATCGCTGAGTGAATTGGAAGACCAGCTTCGTCAATCAGTTTTTTCGCTTCTTCAGCATTTGTTCCCTGAAGTCTTACAATTAGTGGAACCGGGAATTCCCCGATTTCTTTATACGCATCAACAACACCCTGTGCAACACGGTCGCAACGAACGATACCACCAAAAATGTTGATCAAAATTGCTTTTACATTTGGATCTTTAAGGATGATATCAAAAGCAGTTTTCACTCTCGCAGCATCTGCAGTACCACCAACATCCAGGAAGTTTGCCGGATTACCTCCGGAAAGCTTAATCATATCCATTGTTGCCATCGCAAGTCCGGCACCGTTTACCATACAAGCTACGTCGCCATCCAGTTTCACGAAGTTCAGTCCTGCTTCACCAGCTTCCACATCCATCGGATCTTCTTCTCTTGTATCGCGAAGTTCCGCAAGATCTTTGTGTCTGTAAAGAGAGTTTCCGTCAAGCGTTACTTTAGCGTCAACAGCGATAATTTTATCGTCTGAAGTCTTCAGTACCGGGTTGATTTCAAACAACGATGCATCAATCCCAACATAAGCGTTGTAAAGAGCGGTAATGAATTTCTTAAATTCTTTATTTGCATTTCCTGAAAGACCAAGATTAAAAGCAATTTTACCGGCCTGGAAAGGCAATAGTCCCAATGCAGGATCAATCGTTTCTTTGTGAATCAAATGCGGAGTTACTTCAGCCACGTGCTCGATATCCATACCTCCTTCGGTAGAATAAACCACTGTGTTTTTACCTTGTGCTCTGTCCAAAAGAATGGAAACATAAAATTCCTTGGTTTCGTTTTCTCCTGGGTAATACACGTCTTCAGCCACAAGCACCGAGTGTACTTTTTTACCTTCAGCAGAAGTTTGCGGAGTTACCAGCTGCATTCCGATGATGTTCTGTGCGTTTTCTTTCAACTTATCCAAGTTTGGAGAGAATTTTACACCACCACCTTTACCACGGCCACCTGCGTGAACCTGTGCTTTTACAACCCACCCTTCGGCTCCGGTCATTTCTTTCAGTTTTCCGGCTGCTTCCACGGCTTCGTCCACATTATTGGCAACAAAACCACGCTGAATAGCAACACCATACTTCGCTAAAATTTCTTTCGACTGATACTCGTGAAGATTCATAATATTTTAATTAGATTTTTATTCTGTTTTTAAGATTCACAAATTTACGAAAAAGATAGAAGATTAGAGAACGAAGCTTAAAGTTTTTTTGGGCGCACATTTCCGGCTTTCACTACTCGCTTCCCGAAGTATCGGGAGAGCTCAGACATGCCGTTCAATCCGGGGCGCATTCAGACCACAGTATCAATATACCCTACTGATATCCTTTACAATCTCCAAAAGATCTTCGGGCATATTACCAAAACGACCACTTCCGAAAAACTCACCGGTAGCCATAATTCTTGCGGTATAAGATTTTCCGAGCGGGATGATTGGGATTCCGAGTAAACCGATATAACTTTTATAAATGCTGAATTCCACTTCCTGCATTACGTTTTGGTAATACACATTTCGAACAACTCTGCCCTTGAGAATTTTAATCCGGTTATTGCTTATGGTTTCCATTAGTATGTTTTGTCAACGAAATTACAAAAAGAAGAGAAGAGGTCGCCACTATGTGGCTCATTTTAGATTGATTTTATTCACTACAAAGAGGTCGCTGCTACGCAGCTCAACAATCTTCTATTCATCCATTTTCCAACTCTCCATCTCTCCAACTCTCTCACTCTCTCACTCTCCAACTCCCAACTCCCAACTTCCAACTTCCAGCCTAATACATCCTCCCAACTTCTTTACAAATCTGCAGCAAATCTTCCGGCATTTTGCTGAATGTTCCCTGCTCGTAATACTCCTCGGTATGCGGAATGTAAACGCTGTAACTTTTTCCGTAAGGAATCAGAGGAATAAAAAACAGTTCGAAATAGCTTTTGTAAACCGTAATCACAGTATTCACCTCAAAGCCATTTCTCATGACTTTGCGATGTTCCTTACCGACAGGCTTTTTATTGAATCCGAAGATGAAAAACATAATTTTTGGGATGGAAAGTCAAAATTCAGAATTGGAATACTTTCAGCACCCAACTTCCAGCCTCCAACCTATTAAAACTTCATTTTAATAAAATAAAAAATAAGCATTACCCAAGAGATAATCATCAACGTCCCTCCGATAGGAGTTACCGGCCAAAGAAATTTCAGGTTAATTCCCCAATGCTGCTGAAACGCTAACAGGTAAATACTTCCGGAGAAAAACAGTGCCCCGATAATCATCAGCCAGGAAATCCAGTTTTCAGATTTGGTTTCGAACTTCAGAATCCAGCCAACAATCAGCAGAAACAAAGCGGCATACATTTGATAACGTACCCCTGATTCAAAACTTTCCAGCAGTTCAGGCGACAAAATTTTCTTGAAAGCATGCGCGCCAAATGCTCCTAAAATCACAGACAATAATCCGTAAACTGCTCCAATAACCAGTGTAAGTGTTTTCATAATTTAACTTTAAAATTTTTACAAAATACCTTCTTTTCAATTTTCAGCACAAAAATATTCGACCAAACAAATATTTTATTAGACGAAATACGAATGTTCTGCGCGGAAATACCAGCAACTATTTAGCGTAATCTAAAAAGAATCTCCCGAGCAATGTGAGAATACCAAGGATAATTAAAATATTTGCCATTTTTCTCGAAGAATTCCAACGCGGATCTTTGCTGTACTTGATGACCAGTCCTAATACAATGAAAATTACCGGTAAAATGTATTGTAAATAGTGTATCATAGTTTTATTTTTTTCTCCTGCAGACCTGACGAAACGCAGTAATCTACGCTGATTTTGTTTTTCATTATAACTCATCTATTGATGAGTCATTGTTTATCTTAAAAAAAGAATCAAAAATCAATAATTCTTTGCGCTTATTGCGTTTATAAATTACGCAACCGCTCCAACTCCGTAATCACCTCGTGGTGACTCACCGTTTTATCTTTGAAATAGGTTACAAAATGCTGCTTCTCCTCTTCTGTTGCACCCATCTGATTCAGAATATTGAACAGATGCATCTTCATATGCCCTTTTTGAATTCCTGTTGTTACTAAAGAACGCAGTGCTCCGAAATTCTGTGCCAGACCGGAAACTGCTAAAATACTCATCAGTTCCTGCGCTGAAGGTTTTCCAAGCAATGCCAATGAAAATTTAACCAAAGGATGAAGATTGGTTAATCCTCCGACAACACCCACAGAAATCGGCAAATCAATCCAAAATCTAAAAATTCCGTTGTCGATGGTGCAATGCGTGAGTGATTTGTACTTTCCGTCTCTTGAAGCATAAGCGTGAGCGCAGGCTTCGGTTGCACGGAAATCGTTTCCTGTGGCGATGACCACTGCATCCACGCCGTTCATAATTCCTTTGTTATGCGTTGTCGCTCGGAACGGTTCTATTTCCGCAATCGTTACTGCCTGCTTGAATTTCCACGCAAATTCTTCGTTCGAGATTCCACTGTCGTCCTTCAAATCATTAATTTTACATGAAACCTCGGCGCGAACAATACAATCCGGCGTGTAATTGGAAAGGATATTCATTACAATCTGCAACGAATCTTTTTCTTCCTGTGTAAAATTTTCTTCGTTCGCAACTTCTTCTTTCAACGTTTTGCCAAACTGTTCCAAACAAGAGTTGATAAAGTTTGCTCCCATCGAATCCACCGTGTTGAAACTTGCCTTTATCTGATAATAATGGTCCATTTCAGCAGTTTTGTCAATCAGCCGGATGTTTAGGATTCCGCCACCGCGATTGCGCATATTTTTGGTGATATCTTCTGTGGCTTCAAAGAGCTTTTGCTTTAATTTAAAATTAAAAAAATGCTGCAGTTTATGCGATTCAACCTTGAAAATAAAATGGGTATGACCTAATTTTTTAGTATTGATAATGGTGGTTTTAAACCCGCCTTTATCAAGCCAGAATTTCGCTGCTTTTGATGCTGCTGCGACTACTGAACTTTCTTCAACGGCCATGGGTAAAGCCAACAGTTTACCGTCAATCAGAAAGTTTGGGGCAATTCCGTAAGGCATATAAAAATTGGAAATGGTGTTTTCTGAAAATTCCTCGTGCAGTTTCTGCAACTGCGCATCTTCGTTCCAATATTGTTTCAGAATATCTTCGTATTCGGCATTTCCTTCTAAGTATTCGTTTACTATCCAATCGATTTTTCCCTGCTTTGTAAGTTTAGAAAAACCTTCCACCGGTTTATTGTTCATCGTTCAAAATTTTGAAATGTAAATATAGGGAAAATGAGCGGGAAGATTAAACCAGAAAATCGGAAGATTTCCATTAACAGCACAACAAAATCTCACAAAATTAAGATTTACAATTTCCTTAACAATGTTTACGATTATGTTATGATAAATGCTTTTTTCAATGCGCTAATTTTACTGAAATGTTTTTCTTAACATACATCAATGTCAAACTTTTTTGACCGCAATATCTTTGCAGCGTAAAAATTAAGTAAAACAATTATTAACAAAAAACAAATATTATTATGGCAACAAAATGGAATTTAGACCCTGCTCACAGTGAAATTACTTTCAAAGTAAGACATATGATGATTTCTAACGTAAAAGGTGAGTTTACAGATTTCAACGTAAATCTTGAAAGCGAAGACGATACTTTCAAAAACGTAACTGCAAAGGCAGAAATCAAAACAGATTCTATCAACACTAAAAATGCAGACAGAGATGCTCACCTTAAAGGTGCAGATTTCTTCAATGCTGAGCAAAATCCGGTGATTTCTTTCACAACATCTTCTTTAAATGATGATGTAACAGGACAAATTACCATCAACGGCGTTACAAAACCAATCGAACTGGATGTAGATTTCGGCGGAATTAACGTTGACCCATGGGGAAATACAAAAGCTGGTTTCTCGTTCGACGGAAAAATCAAAAGAAGTGACTTCGGACTTAACTGGAATGCAGCGCTTGAAGCAGGCGGTGTAATGGTAAGCGACGAAGTGAAAATTGCGGGTGAACTGCAGTTCGTAAAAGCATAATTTTTTTTTCATAGTTATAGTTTTTTTGAAAGTTCATCCGGGAGTTTTTTCGGGTGAACTTTTTGCTTTAACCAGTAATGCTTAATTAAGATTAATCTGAAATCTGATACTCTTATCAACTAAAAGTCCTTAATGTTTAATCAATAAACACCATCACAAATGAATTTGAACGACTTACAAAATATTTCCAACGGTTTTCGGAATACCGAGAAGATGCCGGTTCTTTTTTTAGGACACGGTTCGCCGATGAATGCTATTGAAGAAAATCAGTTTGTGCAGGGTTTTAGAAATATCTCAAAAGAAATTCCAAAGCCGAATGCAATTCTTTGTGTTTCTGCACATTGGTTCACCGACGGAACTTTCGTAACAGCGATGGATATGCCGAAAACCATCCACGATTTTTACGGGTTCCCGAAAGAATTGTTTGATGTGCAGTATCCTGCTCCGGGAAATCCGGATCTGGCACACGAAACTGCCGAACTTTTAGCACCTGTTTTGGTAGAAGAAGACCACAGCTGGGGACTCGATCATGGTGCATGGAGCGTCATAAAACATCTTTATCCGGATGCTGATATTCCTGTAATTCAATTGAGTATCGATTATACAAAACCTCCTCAGTATCATTTTGATCTGGCAAAACGTTTTGATAAACTTCGCAAAAAAGGCATTCTGATTATCGGTAGTGGAAACATCGTTCACAACCTGAGAATGATTGACTGGAAAAACATCAATACCATTGGTGCAGGTTGGGATTGGGCAAAGGAAGCCCGCGAAAAAACCAACAACTGGATTTTGGATGGTAATTTCCAAAACCTAATTGATTATCACAAACACGGAAAAGCACTGCAATACGCTGTTCCAAGTCCGGACCATTATTTGCCGCTCATTTATACATTGGGCCTTAAAGATAAATCCGAAGAAATTTCTCTTTTCAATGATGAACTGATTGGCGGAAGCTTGAGTATGACGAGCGTGAGAATAGGTTGAGAGTTAAAAATTGATGGTTGAAAATAAAAGATGCTGCTTCACTTTTGAGGCAGCATTTTCTTTAAGTAAATTCATTATTGAAAGGGCTTCACTTCGTTTTTTCCAAAGTTTTTCCAATCACCGATGGCCGCTTATTCGTACTTCCGACTTCCAGCTCCTTGCTTCCAGCTTCCCTCTAATTCACTACAAACTTTCGTTCTTTAATCAACTCCGCAATCGCAAGCATGTCTTGTCCAATCAATCGGTCGTCTTCCAGCTTGGCTACTTTTGTCCTTAGGATTTCGTAGTTTTCTTCTACGATTTTTGAGCATTTTGCTGGTCTCCGGAATTCTAAACCTTGTGCTGCGAACATCAGTTCCACAGCTAAAATATTCACCAAATTATCCAAAACCTGATTGAATTTTCGTCCTGAAATACTTCCCATCGATACATGATCTTCCTGTCCTAAACTTGTAGGAACAGAATCTGCCGAAGCCGGGAAACAAAGCGTTTTATTCTCCGTAACTAACGCTGCAGATGTGTATTGCGGAATCATAAATCCGGAATTGAGGCCCGAACTTTCCGTCAATAATCTTGGTAAACCATATTTTCCTTCAAGTAGAAGATAACTTCTTCGGTCTGAAATATTTCCTAACTCTGCTGTCGCCAATGTTGCATAATCCAAAGGCAAAGCCATCAGCTGACCGTGGAAGTTTCCTCCTGAAATGGATTCTTCAGCACTTAAAACAATTGGATTGTCGGTTACGGAATTCAATTCGGTTTCAGCCATTTGTCTGAGATGTTCGAAAGCATTTCTACTCGCTCCATGAACCTGCGGAACACAACGGAACGAATAAGGATCTTGCACTCTGTCGCAGAATTCGTGCGATTTCAGATTATCAGAATTTTTAAGGAATTTCAACATTCTTGCCGCAACTTTCTTACTTCCGGCAAACGGGCGGATTTCGTGCAACTCCTTTTTGAACGGACTTGCTGAACCTCTATATGCTTCCAGAGACATTGCAGCGGTTAAATCTGCAAGATCAAGCAGGTATTCCATTTTTTCGAGTCCTTTAATGGCGTGCGCCAGGATGAACTGTGTTCCATTAATCAAACCAAGTCCTTCCTTTGGACCAAGTTTTAGAGGTTCAAGATTATTTTCTTCTAGAATGACTGCAGTATCGTGAGGTTTTCCGTTCTCCCAAACCTGTCCAAGACCAATCAGCGGCAAAACCATATGTGCAAGCGGTGCCAAATCTCCTGAAGCACCAACACTTCCCTGCTCTGGAATTACCGGAATAATGTCTTTTTGCAGCATTAAAATCAGTCGCTCAATTACTTCCAAAGAAACTCCTGAAAAGCCTTTCGACAACGCATGAACTTTAGCAATCATCATAATTTTGGAAATCTCCTTATCAATCGGTTTTCCAACACCAACTGCATGAGAAATAATTAAATTATGCTGAAGCTGCGCAGTTTCTTCTTCTGAAATTTTAACGTCGCAAAGCGGTCCAAAACCGGTATTGATACCGTAAACCGTTCGGTCGGACTCTACAATCTTCCGAACATTATCCTGCGAATTCAGGATTTGAGTTTTAGCTAATTTATTGAGTTTGGCTTTCTTAGGATTGTTCGCAATCTCCAGAATATCTTTAAATGTAAAGGTATCTACACCGTAAATCATGTTGTTTTATTTCCGCCTAATTTACGTCTTTATGCTAAAACGAAAAAACCACCCGCAGGTGGTTTTATTTTTTTTCATCGTTTTTATTCTTAGTTTGCTACGATATTTACTATTACAGTTACTGCGTCACCGGTTCTTACACCCATCAATCCAGGTCTTTCCATTCCGAAATCAGACATTTTGATGTTGCTGCTTCCGCTGATGTTGTAATATGCTCCGCTCTTAGTTACTGTTACCGGAACCACGATGTCTTTAGTTACACCTGCCATCGTAAGTTTTCCGTTCATAATTCCTTTTCCGATGCTCATTTTAGTGGCAGTAAAAGAAATAGTAGGGGTTTTATCGGCTTTCAAAGCTGCATAAGCTTTATTATCCATCATTTTACCTTTTGTACTTTTCAGGTTTTTAGCTCCGGTAGAGAATTTTATGCTGTTGATTACGTTTCCGTTAACGGCAGCGCTGAATGTTCCTGAGTTGCTTGTCATCGTCCAATTGTGCATTGGTGAAGTACCGTCTACCGAAATTTTTACAGATTTACCGGTGATGTTTTGTGCAAATACCAAGCCCATCATTGAAACTGCTACCAGAAGAAGAAATGCCTGAAGTTTTTTTACTAAATTTTTCATTTTAAAATTTTATTTCATTGTTTGTTAAATTATATTTCTATTGTTGGTTTCTATCTTTTAGATGGCGAATAGTACACCAAGTTAACCCGTGATTTTATGAGAAATATCAGTTTATCAACTTTATCATTATTCTGCACATAGGACTGATTAAAACTCAAATCATTATTTTTGTTATGTGAATGCAGAACTCGAACTTCAGCTGAAAACCTTACCTTCCGATCCGGGAGTTTACCGTTATTATGACAAAAACGGACAATTGCTTTATGTAGGAAAAGCTAAAAACCTGAAGAAACGCGTTCTATCCTATTTCAACAAAAATCTTTCCGGTTACAAAACCAGAATTATGGTGGGAAAGATCAATTCTTTAGAAACAACAATTGTTCCAAGCGAATACGATGCTCTTCTCCTCGAAAACAACCTGATAAAAGAGCACCAGCCGTTCTACAACATTATGATGAAGGACGACAAAACCTATCCTTGGATTTGCATTAAGAATGAAGATTTCCCAAGAATTTTTATGACGAGAAATCTCATCAAAGATGGTTCGGAGTATTTTGGTCCGTATGCAAAAGTGCGTCCGGCGAGGGTATTGTTGGATACGATTAAAAGTATTTACAAATTAAGAACCTGCAATCTCAATCTTTCTCCCGAGAAAATTGCAGAAGGAAAATATAAAGTCTGTCTCGAATATCATATTAAAAACTGTAAAGGTCCGTGCGAAGCACTTGAAACCAAGGAAGAGTACGACAAAAAAATTACCGCAATCCGAGGTATTATTAAAGGTGATTTCCGTTTGGCAAAAAACCATCTGATTGAAGAAATGATGACTTTCGCCGAAAATCTTGAGTTTGAAAATGCTCAGATGATTAAGGAAAAAATTGACCTTCTTGAGGATTATCAGGCAAAACACACCGTTGTAAATCCGAATATTGATGATGTTGATGTATTTGGAATGACGAGTGATGAAACAGCTGCCTACGTAAATTATTTCAAGATTCAGAACGGCAATATCATTCAGAGCTACACCACTGAAATCAAAAAAATGCTTGAGGAAACCGATGAAGAAATATTAGAAGAAGCATTAATTGAAATCCGGCAGAAATTCAATTCAGATTCTAAAGAAATTTATTTGCCATTTCATCTGAATTTCGAAATTCCGGGCGTTAAACTGATTGTGCCAAAGGTTGGCGACAAAAAACGCATCGTAGAGCTTTCTGAAACCAATGCGAAAGAATACCGTATTGAAAAGCTGAAACAGGTACAAATTGTAGATCCGGAAAGACATACCAACCGCATTATGGCAGAAATGCAGAAATTGCTGCGAATGCCGGAAGAACCGCGGCATATTGAAGGTTTCGACAACTCAAATATTCAGGGAACAAATCCGGTTTCGGCGTGTGTGGTTTTTAAAGACGGAAAACCGAGCAAAAACGATTACCGAATTTTTCATCCCAAAACCGTTGATGGACCGAATGATTTTGCAACAATGGAAGAAGTGATTTATCGCCGCTACAAACGATTGATAGATGAGGGCGAAAGTCTTCCGCAGCTGATTTTGATCGATGGTGGAAAAGGTCAGCTTTCTTCTGCGGTGAAAAGTTTGAAACTGCTTGGTATTTACGGTAAGATTACGGTAATTGGCATTGCCAAAAGATTGGAAGAAATCTTCTTTCCGGAGGATTCCATTCCATTATATATAGATAAAAAATCGGAAACCCTTAAAATTCTTCAGCGTGTTCGGGACGAAGCGCATAGATTTGGTGTAAAACATCATCGTGTGCGGAGAAAAAATTCCACCATAAAAACTGAATTGGAAGAAATTCCAGGCGTTGGCGAGAAATCAATTGAGTTGCTGTTCAACAAACTGAAATCTGTAAAAAGAATCAAAGAAGCATCACAGGAAACTTTGGAAGAAATCCTCGGAAAATCGAAAGGAAGAATTGTTTGGAATTATTTTAATTCATAAAAAAGTCTCCCAATTTTTGGAAGCCTTGATATTATTTTCTGCTGAATTCTTCTTTCCTAAACGTGCCATCACCCTGCGGAATTTCAACAATCAGTTTATTTCCTTCGGTATAACCTAGAGTCTGAATCCCATTTTCCAACTGAACTCTGTAAACCTCTTTTTTCATCGATTCCTTGAAAATCGCATACGGAACCGAACTGTTTGGCGAAGTAAAAATAAAATGTCCAACACCTAAATTCACTTTGTTATAATTAGAACTTCCGTTGGAAAAAACTTCCGCCTGATTTTCAGCTTTCGCAATTGGTTTTGTTTCTACGATTACTGGTTTTTCAGCCATTTTAGGTTGTGCCTGAGCCGGTTTTTCGTTTACCGGTTCAGCTTTCTTCACTTCAGTAGTCACATTCTGTGGTTTTGGCTCTGCTTTTATGGTAATTTTACTTCCATCGTTTGCTGAGACTGGAATATTGGCAAATGCACGTTCCATCGCGTCTTTAAATCCGGGACCGAAATCTTTAATCATTGAAGTGCCTTGGTGTGAAGCCAAAACTTTTCCGTAACAATCCTTTACTTCAAGCTTTACACGGTTTCTGAACATATTGCTGTCGTCCAAAAGAACGGCGGTTAACACATCGCATCTATCAACCGGAAAATTCTCGTCATCAAATATTTTATAACTTTTTGACTGAAATTTTTCTGCCAACATTTTATTCAGATTATACCTGTTTTCTGTTTTAAAATCTTCGAAAGTTTTCGGGATATATACATAAGCATAATCGGAAACCGACTGCGCTGAAAAACTTGTAAACAACAGAAATACAATGACATTAAGTAAATTTTTCATAGAAAAGAATTTTAATTAATTCAAATATAATTATAAAAAACTGAAACAGAAATCAGTTTCTGAAATCGCCCATATCGAGTTTCAGAGAGAAAAAATTCGAGAAGAAATCCGATCCGTTTATCCCGGAATTTGAAATTGCATAGTCTAAAGTAAGGCCTTTATATTTAATTCCTAAACCTGCGCTTGGCTGAAAAGAAACCTTCCTTTTTAGATCTTCAATATCGGTAACAGTTTGAAAACGGTTGACCCCAACTCTCACAAAAATCATATCCTGAAACTTGAGTTCGGCTCCGGCATAAGGCGTAATACTTGCAAAATCGGTGGAAATTAATGCCGCTGTATTCGCAAAATCTACATTAATGCCAACTTCCGGCAAGAGTTCCATATCCCGAGAAAGTTCAAAATTACGGCTTACTCCGGCGTTCAGTTTCGGCATTGTAATTTCCATTTTCTCACTTGGTGCAGGATTGAATTCTTCTCCGTTTACAACTGCTGAAAGTTTTTCCTGATTTATAGTCCAGAAGTTCACAGTAGTGGTGGCATCTCGCAGCATAGCACCATACTTCCAGCCGTTATCCGAATTATACATGGCTCCGATATCGAATCCGAAACCAAAACCGTTGGCAAATTTTCCAACATTTCGGTAAACCAGCTTTGCATTCACACCAACATTCAGTCGATGATTTCATC
>CAZPQV010000037.1:0-4275 GCA_964588705.1 uncultured Chryseobacterium sp. | reverse complement strand
AAGCATATGTAAAAATCCCGGCATAATCCGCCTGTGAAAATTTCGAGATTTTATCATAGTCAATATTTCCTTCAGAATCAATCATTTGAGTGGTATCCAATATATCATCAACACCAAGTCTCACGATTGAAACTGCAAAAACACCTCCTTTATTATCCAGTGGTTTTGCAAATGCGATATAATCGTATTTAGCGATGCTTTCAAAATATTCAGCGTGCATTGCAGCTCCTTGCCAATCGCGTTCTACACCAACTAAACCTGCAGGATTCCACATCGGAGCATAAACATCATTTTGATTAGAAACGACCGCTCCTCCCATTCCTAAACCTCTTGCTCCTGCGCCGAGATTTAGAAATTCATTGGAGTATTTCCTTACAATCTGAGCATTTGTAAAGGTGAAAAAAGAAATTAATAATAAAAATAAAGTTTTCTTCATTATTGAGCAGCGATGGCTTTACGCTGTTTTCTGGTTTTAATAATTCCGTTTACAACGATGGCTGCAATCATTACAAACGATGCAATATAAAATACCGGACTCATATGTTCGGATTCTCCGAAGATGAAATACGCCATTATGATTCCGTATATTGGCTCAAGATTTACTGTTAATACCAATGTGAACGGCGTAATATACTTCATCAAACGGATGGATTCGAACATTGGATATGCCGTAAATACACTTGCCAACAATGTAAGTAACGCCAAATCGCGGTAACTTATTTCGTTCAGCTGAAAAATCTGTCCGGTAAAAATATAGAAAATGGAGAGAATCGCCCAACCACAGAATATTTCGTAGAAAATAATATTTCCCGAAGAGGTCTTTCCATAAAGTTTACCGTTATAAACTGAGAAAATTGCTCCGAAAAGTGCCGTCAGTACACCAAAGAAAATTCCTTCTTTATATCTAAATTCAGTTTGAAAAATAAGATACATACACGCCAGAATGACAATTCCCATGATGATTTCCGAAATATCAATTTTTCGTTTAAAAATAATCGGTTCTAAAATCGCAACGAATAACGTAGATAAAGACAGACAACTCAAAGCAATTGAAACATTGGAAACTTTTATTGAATGAAAGAAACACAACCAGTGAAACGCCATAAAAGCACCTACCGTCGCGAGTTGTATAAAAAGTTTCTTAGAAACAGCGATACTTTGCTTTTTAAATATCCTTAAAAAAATGAAAAGAAAAAATGCTGCAAACAGCATTCTGTAAAAAACCAAAATCTGTGCATTGGCAAATATCAGTTTTCCAAGGATTGCTGTGAAACCCCACAAGAACACAATGGAGTGAAGGCGGAAGAGTGCAGAATTTTTCATATATATCTTACAAAACTAAAACTAAAATTTGGATTTTAATTAAATTAAAAAAAAATAAAAACCACCGATAAACGGTGGCTCTTAATTGATATAAAAAATTAATATTTTATTGACAAACCAGTCCTGCAACTTCAAGTTTAAGATCTCCTGCACTTACAGACCAGTCTCCTGTAATTGTACTTCCTGTATTAGTAGAGTTCCATTTTACACTAACAGTAACTGTTTCACACTCTCCAACAGAACCTTCAACAGTAATTACCCTGTTTGAACTTCCGCCAGGTGTTTTCTGAGAAACCACAACACCACTTCCGCCAACTACAGATACTTCAGCATCTTCTCCAGTGAAGTTAGTAAGTCCACCCTGAATTTTGAAATTCTCTGCTCCTTCTTTAGAAGTAAAGGTGTAAAGTGCTTCTCTTTCGGTACCGCATGAAACTACTTTTCCTGTGAAGCCAGTTTCACATGGAGGACAAACACCAATTAGGTTGTAATTTACATTAAAGTTTGCAGGAGGTCCATTGCCTGTTACCTTTAGCGCAAAACTTTCTGTATCACAAGCTTGCCAACCTTCAGAAAGTGGATATGTATAAGTAGCCCAAGTGTTTGCTTCTACATTTCCTTCGGTCCAAACAGAGACACCATCAATCACAAGATCGCTCCAACCTGCAGTACTTTTCACTTTCAATACAAAATGTGTTTCTGTATTGTAGTACTCTACATCAACAGTTTTTGAATCTTTGTTGTTGTCTTTTCCACCCCAACTTATTGTAGACTGATCAGTTTTGGGGAAATACACACCTTCACTAATGCAAACTGTCTCACAATTTGCTTCAGTTTCAGCAAACATAGATGTTTGCGTCACAGCAGTTAAAGTGTTTACATCATTTGTTCTTGTCTCCTCTCCGGAACAAGCAACAATTGCCAATCCTGCCATTACTGCAAGAAGGCTTTTCGCACGTTTAATTAAAGTTTTTTTCATTGGATATTTTTTAGCAAAGCGAAACTAACTAATATTATTCATTAAAAAAATAGTTATTGTTTAAAAAAAATTATATATATTACAAATCATTAAAATATTTTCAGTTCTATTTTCATAAGTAATTCAGATACAACAACTTATAGTTCTTACGATTTATATAAAATTTTTTACCTAAATGTCTTATCTTTAAAGGAAATTTTTCAACATAGATAAATGGATTTAGAATTCAACAAAAGAGAAGACCAGAACAAACTTAAATTATCAGAAATAAACCGTCTTTATGCAGAGATAAAAAAGGGTGGCGGAGAAAAACGTCTCCAAAAACTTCGGGATGAAGGTAAGATGACGGCTCGCGAACGAATTGATTATTTGCTAGATAAGAATTCCAACTCCATTGAAATCGGCGCTTTTGCAGGTTATGAGATGTATGAGGAACATGGTGGTTGCCCGAGTGCGGGTGTAGTAGTTGTGATGGGTTACATTTCAGGGAAGCAGTGTTTAGTGGTTGCTAATGATGCCTCGGTAAAAGCCGGTGCCTGGTTTCCAATAACCGGAAAAAAGAATCTTCGTGCGCAGGAAATCGCCATGGAAAATCGTTTACCCATTATTTATCTTGTTGATTCCGCAGGTGTATATTTGCCTATGCAGGATGAAATTTTCCCTGATAAAGAACATTTTGGACGTATTTTTCGAAACAATGCGAAGATGAGTTCCATGGGAATCATTCAGATTTCTGCGGTGATGGGAAGTTGTGTTGCCGGAGGTGCATACTTACCAATTATGAGCGACGAAGCAATGATTGTAGATGGTACAGGTTCTATTTTCCTTGCAGGAAGTTATCTTGTAAAAGCTGCTATTGGTGAAAATATTGATAATGAAACTTTAGGCGGTGCGACAACACACTGTGAAATATCCGGGGTTACTGATTACAAAGCCAAAGATGATAAAGATGCTCTCGATCGTATAAAGAATATAATGAAAACAGTTGGAGCATACGAAAAAGCAGGTTTCGACAGAGCCGAAAGTTTTCCTCCAAAATCAAATCCATCTGATATTTTTGGAATAATGCCAATTTCAAGAGCTGAACAGTATGATACTTTTGATATCATAAAATGTTTGGTGGATAATTCTGAATATGAAGAGTACAAACCGGATTACGGGAAAACGATTATCTGTGCCACAGCGAGAATTGATGGTTGGGCGGTTGGAATTGTAGCTAACCAAAGGACTTTAGTCAAAAACGGAAAAGGTGAAATGCAGTTTGGTGGTGTTATTTACTCAGATTCTGCTGATAAAGCGACCCGTTTTATTGCGAACTGTAACCAACGAAAGATTCCATTAATATTCCTTCAGGATGTTACCGGATTTATGGTCGGATCAAAATCAGAACATGGAGGTATTATAAAGGACGGTGCAAAAATGGTAAATGCCGTTTCCAATTCAGTAGTACCGAAATTCACGATTATTACAGGAAATTCATACGGTGCCGGAAATTATGCCATGTGTGGAAAAGCTTATGATCCAAGATTAATTGTAGCTTGGCCTTGGGCAGATTTAGCAGTAATGGGTGGAGCTCAAGCTGCAAAAGTACTCGCACAGATTCAGGAATCTACTTTGAAGAAGCAAGGAAAAGCAATTACCGAGGAAGAGCATCAGGAAATTCTAGATACTATTTCTAAACGTTACCAGAAACAAACGGAAGCAACCTACGCTGCGGCCAGACTTTGGACGGATGCCATCATTAATCCGGAAGATACCAGAAAATGGATCTCTATGGGAATTGAAGCGGCGGATCATTCGCCGATAACGGAGAAGTTTAATTTGGGAGTGATTCAGGTTTAAAAAATACTTGAATAAATAGTAAAGTTAAAGACAGCCATTGGGTTGTCTTTTTTAGTTTTCCTTTGAGTATACAACAAAAAAAAATCCTTCATTCGGGTTGAATGAAGGATTCCAAAATAAAAACTGGCGGC
>CAZPQV010000036.1:17087-21819 GCA_964588705.1 uncultured Chryseobacterium sp. | reverse complement strand
GTGAAACAGCGTGAGGTGTTCGATTTCAGGAAAGAACACGGACTGATGCCGGTTTATAAAATGGTTGATACCTGCGCCGCAGAATTCGAAAGTGAAACGCCTTATTTCTACGGAACTTACGAGGATGAGAACGAAAGCATTCCTTCGGATAAAGAGAAAATCATTGTACTTGGTTCTGGTCCGATCAGAATTGGTCAGGGTGTGGAATTCGATTATGCGACGGTGCATTCGGTTTGGGCGATTAAGGAAATGGGTTACGAAGCGATTATCATTAACAATAATCCTGAAACCGTTTCCACAGACTTCTCTATTTCGGATAAACTTTATTTCGAACCGCTTACCGAGGAAGATGTGATGAATATCATCGAACTCGAAAAACCGAAAGGAGTGGTGGTTCAGTTTGGTGGGCAAACCGCCATCAATTTAGCAGATAAACTGGCGGCTCACGGTGTTAAGATTTTGGGAACTTCGCTTGAAGATTTAGACCGAGCAGAAAACCGTGATAAGTTCGAAAAAGCCCTTGAAGAAATGGGAATTCCTCAACCAAAAGGAAAAACATCCTTCTCGAAAGAAGGTGCGATTGAAATTGCCAATGAAATTGGATATCCGGTTTTGGTTCGTCCGAGTTACGTTTTAGGTGGCCGTGCGATGGAAATCGTTTACAACGAAAGCGAACTCGCTCACTATATGGAAAATGCGGTGGAAGTGGATCCTGACAAACCGGTTTTAGTGGATAAATATATGGTTGGAAAAGAAGTGGAAGTGGATGCTATTTGCGATGGAGAAACCGTTGTTATCCCTGGTATTATGGAACATATCGAAAGGGCAGGAGTGCACTCCGGCGACTCGATTGCCGTATATCCGCCACAGAATATCAACGAGAAATGTATGAAAGACCTGGTGGATTACACGGAAAGACTGGCAAAAGGTCTCAACGTCATCGGCCTGATGAATATTCAGTATGTTCTTTTTGAAAACGAAGTGTATGTGATTGAGGTAAATCCGCGTTCATCCAGAACGGTTCCTTTCCTTTCAAAAATCACGGATGTTCCGATGGCAAATCTGGCAACCAAAGCGATTTTAGGAACAAAACTTAAAGATTTAGGATACCAAAATGGACTCGTTCCTGAGAAAGAAGGAGTTTACGTTAAAGTTCCTGTGTTCTCTTTCTCAAAACTGACGAAAGTGGATACTTCTCTCGGTCCTGAAATGAAATCTACAGGTGAAGTGATGGGTAAAGATACTACGCTCGAAAAAGCCCTGTATAAAGGATTTATCGCAGCAGGAAGAAAAGTTCCGACACACGGTTCAATTCTGTTTACGGTGGCTGATAAACATAAGGAAGAGGCATCGGTTTTTGCAAAACGTTTCCATGAAGTTGGTTTCAGAATTTGGGCTACCGAAGGAACCGCGAAATATTTCGAGGAAAAGGGAATTCCTGTTAAAATCGGTTACAAAATCGGTGAAGAAGATGTGAACCTTATCGATTTAATTCAAAAAGGAAAAGTTCAATACGTGGTAAACACTACTACCAAAGGAAAACAGGCTGAACGCGACGGTTTCCAGATCCGTAGAATGTCGGTTGAAAATGGCGTTCCGTGTTTAACGTCGATGGATACCGTAGAAGCCATTCTGAAAGTGGTTGAGAGCATGAGTTTTAAGATGCAGCCGATGTAACTTCGCTAAAATAATGATACAATCCTCACGAAATTGTGAGGATTTTTTTATCTTTAACCAAATCAAAATTATTATGAAAAAACTATTCATCACAGCACTTTTAACAGTTTCTTTTATTGCTTATGCACAATATTCACTTCCGGCTGCAAGTCCTCGTGCAAAGGTTGAACAACAATTTTCAGTTTCGAAAGTAACGGTGGACTATGGAAGACCGGGCGTAAAAGGAAGAAAGATTTTTGGAGACTTAGTACCTTACAATCAGGTTTGGAGAGCAGGAGCAAATTCATCAAGTAAAATTACATTTGGACAGGCGGTGAATTTCGGAGGAAAATCTGTGGCTGCTGGAACTTACGGTTTATTCGTGCTTCCAACAGAAAAAGAATGGAAAGTCATTTTGAACAAGGACAGCCAAAGTTGGGGAACACAATACGATGAAAAACTGAATGTAACAGATGTCACTGTCCCTGTGCAGAAACTTTCAGAAAAACAAGAATGGTTTGAAATTTCACTTAATCCGGTGGATGATGCCTCTTTAGAGATGATTTTAAAATGGGATAATGTAAAAACAGTAGTTCCTATAAAAGTTGATAATTCTGATAAAGTTACAAGAATCACGGATAAACTGAAAGAAATACGAGCCATCGAAAGAGAAAAATAAAATCAAAGCGAACTACGGTTCGCTTTTTTGTTTAAAAAAATAGTTGTCAATTTTTCGGTTGTTGTTGTATATTGAATCCTCTAAATTTGTATCATTCATTACCAATCATTAATCACCAATGAAATTAGATAATCAAACCATGTATCAGGCTTCCTGCGATAAAAACATCGACTTTGAAGGAGTTTTTTGGATGGGCGTAAAAACAACCGGAATTTTCTGCCGGCCGACCTGCACTGCAAGAAAGCCAAAGTTTGAAAATGTGGAGTTTTTTACCAATACAAAAGATGCTATTCTGAAAGGTTACCGTCCGTGCAAAATATGTAAACCTTTGGAAAATCCTGATGAAACACCGGTTGAAATTCAAAAATTACTCAATGAACTTTCGGAAGATCCGTCTCTGAAATTCAAGGATTATGATTTGGTAAAAAGAGGTTTGGAGCCAGCTACTGTGCGCAGGTGGTTTATGAAGCATCATGGCATTACATTTCATGCTTTTCAACGGATGTTTAAACTGAATTCTGCATTCAAAAAACTGAACTCCGGAGAGAATGTTACCGATTCTGCTTTCGACAGTGGTTACGACAGTTTGAGCGGATTTAATGACAGTTTCAAAAATGTATTCGGTGTATCGCCAAAGAATTCGAAAAACGAAAAAATTGTTGATTTGAAAAGAATTGAAACACCTTTGGGAACTATGATTGCCTGCGCTGATGAAAACGGAATCTGCATGCTGGAATTTTCAGACAGAAAAGCTTTGCCAACCGAATTGAAAGAAATTTCAAAACACTTTAACGCCAATATTGTTCAGGGAGAAAACAAACATTTTAAAACTTTGGAAAAGGAACTTTCTGAATATTTCGAAGGAAAACGTCAGGATTTTACAGTTCCGCTTTCTCTGGTTGGAACCGAATTCCAGAAAAATGTATGGGAAGTACTAAGGAAAATACCTTACGGAATGACGAGAAGCTATCAGGAACAGGCTAATATTTTAGGCAATCCAAAAGCTGTTCGTGCCGTTGCCAATGCCAATGGTTTAAATAAAATTTCCATTATCATTCCTTGTCACCGCGTAATTGGAAGCGACGGAAAACTCACCGGTTATGGCGGTGGAATCTGGCGAAAACAAAAACTTCTGGAATTAGAGAAAGCTATTTTGTTTTAATATTTTGCCACGTTTTTCAATATTTAAATAGTTTCGTATCTATTTTTTCAACGGGAAATTTCTTAGTTTTGTTAATGGTAATCTCATTGAAACTCCATGCATAACTCTTTAAAATCTTTGATGTAATAATGGAAAATTTTCTGCAACCCACCACTCTTGAAGATGAAACTGTAAAACTCATACCTCTTCAGGAATCCGATTTCGAAAGACTTTATGCAGTATCTTCCGACCCTTTGGTTTGGGAGCAGCATCCCAACAAAAACCGTTGTGAAAGAGAACCGTTCCGTAATTTTTTCAATGGGGCAATCGCAAGTGGAGGAGCGTTTATAGTCATTGATAAGGAAACAGGGGAAGTAGCCGGAAGCACACGGTTTTACGATTGGGACGAAGATGAGGGTTCTGTTCTTATCGGTTATACTTTTTATGGAAGAAAATTTTGGGGTTCAAAGGTCAATCCAAAAGTCAAAAAGCTGATGTTGGATTATATTTTCGATTATGTCGATTTGGTAAAATTTCACGTTGGAGCAGAAAACTGGCGTTCCCGAAAGGCGATGGAAAGATTGGGTGCCGAATTCAAATGGGAAATCAACGTCGCTTATCACGGTGAGCCCGAACGAATGAATGTAGAATACTGGATCAGTAAAGAAAACTGGAAAAATAGAGAGGCGTAAAGTCTCTTTTTTTCTTGTATTTATCGTGGTTTTCCAATTAATTTAAAAATTAAATTACTACGTTAATTTATCTTAATCTTATTCGTTTTCTTGTGCAGTCCTGCAGAAATATTTATCTTTAGGAACTTATGAACAAAGTAAAAATGGCAAAAAAAGAAAAGGATTTCGGAATTGAAAAATCACTCAAAAATTTAGGAATTAAATCAGAAAACAAAGGTGTTTCCTCTGGCGGAAAATACTTTGCAACCGGCGATATGCTCGAGAGCTATTCTCCAACCGACGGTAAACTGATTGCTAAAATAAAGTCCGGAAGTGTAAAAGATTACGATAAAGTAATCGAATCGGCAAAGAAAGCATTTCAGGAATTCAGATTGATGCCGGCTCCAAAACGTGGTGAATTGGTAAGACAGTTCGGAAACAAACTTCGTGAAAAGAAAGACGATCTCGGGAAACTGGTTTCCTATGAAATGGGAAAATCACTTCAGGAAGGTCTGGGCGAAGTTCAGGAAATGATTGATATCTGTGATTTCGCAGTTGGACTTTCGCGCCAGCTTCAGGGATTCA
>CAZPQV010000036.1:0-17077 GCA_964588705.1 uncultured Chryseobacterium sp. | reverse complement strand
CCTTTGCACCGTATGTATGAGCAGTACCATCCTCTGGGAATTGTAGGGATTATTTCCGCATTCAATTTCCCTGTTGCAGTTTGGTCTTGGAACACCGCGCTTGCCTGGATTTGCGGGAATGTCACCGTTTGGAAGCCATCAGAAAAAGTAGGACTTTGTGCCATCGCCTGTCAGAATATCATCGCTGAAGTTCTAAAAGAAAACAATATGCCTGAAGGTATTTCAGGAATGATTGTAGCCGACCACACTGTTGGACAAAAACTTGTTGAAGACAAAAACGTAGCGCTTGTGTCTTTCACAGGATCTACAAGAGTTGGAAGAATGGTAGGAACTAAAGTTGCAGAACGTTTTGGAAAATCTATTCTTGAATTGGGCGGAAACAATGCCATCATCATCACCGAAAATGCAGATTTGGATATGTCGATTATCGGAGCGGTTTTCGGAGCGGTGGGAACTGCAGGACAAAGATGTACGTCTACAAGACGATTGATTATTCACGAATCTGTTTATGAAGAAGTGAAAAACCGTTTGGTAAAAGCATACGGACAACTGAAAATCGGAAATCCTTTGGATGAAAAGAATCACGTAGGACCACTGATTGATGTTGATGCGGTGAAACAGTATGAAGACTCCATCGCAAAATGTAAGAAAGAAGGAGGAAATTTCATCGTTGAAGGTGAAGTTTTGAAAGGCAAAGAATACGCTTCCGGTTGCTATGTAAAACCGTGCATTGCCGAAGTAGAAAATTCATACGAAATCGTTCAGCATGAAACATTTGCTCCAATATTATACTTAATGAAATACAAAACGCTTGACGAAGCGATTGCTATTCAAAACGATGTTCCACAGGGACTTTCTTCAGCCATCATGACGCAAAACCTTCGTGAAGCAGAACTTTTCCTTTCTCACGCAGGTTCCGATTGTGGAATTGCAAACGTGAACATCGGAACTTCAGGAGCTGAAATCGGCGGTGCTTTCGGTGGCGAAAAAGAAACCGGTGGCGGTAGAGAATCCGGATCTGATGTTTGGAAATACTATATGAGACGCCAAACCAATACCATTAATTATTCAACACAATTGCCTTTAGCACAGGGAATTAAGTTTGATATTTAAAAGTTTGGAGACGGAAGCCCGAAGTTGGAAGAAAAATTATAACTAATAAATAAAATTATAGGTTTGATTTTGATGATTTTTTGCAAAATCTAAACCTCAACCTTAACCTAAATCTCAAAAAATGAACGACGCAATTGCATCACATCCACAAGTAACAAACAAAGTAAAAGCAACCCTTGCCAAGCACATCCTTGCCGACGGTTTTGATTTCGTAATGGATCTCGAAAAATCACACGGTTCATGGATTCACGACAAACTAAGCGGAACTGATTATCTGGATATGTTCTCGATGTTTGCATCGGCATCCATCGGTTACAACCATCCTTATCTGGTGAAAAATCAGGATTGGTTGGGGAAAATGGCGATAAATAAGCCAACACTTGCTGATGTGTATTCTGAAGAATATGCGGAATTTATGGAAACTTTTGCAAGGGTAGCCATTCCTGAACATCTGCAGTACGCATTCTTTATTTCCGGTGGAACGCTGGCTGTGGAAAATGCAATGAAAGCTTGCTTCGACTGGAAAACCCGTAAAAATTTCGAAAAAGAACTGGATACCGAAGGTGATATCTGTATTCATTTCCGTCAGGCCTTCCACGGTAGAAGTGGCTATACACTTAGTTTAACCAATACTTCAGACCCAAGAAAATATCAGTATTTTCCAAAATTTGATTGGCCAAGAATTCTTAATCCTCATTTGAACTTCCCGATTACAGAAGAAAATTTAGAGGAAACGATTAAGAATGAAAATTTAGCGCTTCTGAATATTGAAGAAGCTATTCTTTCCAATCCAGACAGAGTGGCGTGCATTATTATCGAACCAATTCAGGCAGAAGGAGGCGACCATCATTTCCGTGATGAATTCTTCCAGGGACTGAGAAAACTTTGCGATGAAAATGAAGTGCTTCTTATTTTTGATGAAGTACAGACAGGTATTGGAATTACCGGTAAAATGTGGGCTTTTGAGCATTTTACTGCAAAACCGGATATCATTTCATTTGGAAAGAAAACGCAGGTTTGTGGAGTTTTAGCCAATAAAGAAAAGTTTGATGAAGTTCCGAATAACGTATTCCGCGAAAGCTCAAGAATCAACTCTACGTTTGGTGGAAACTTCATCGATATGATGAGACTGAAACTGATTCTGGAAGTTATTGAAAACGAAAATCTGGTAGAAAATGCCAAAAATGTTGGAACCTATCTTCTGAACGGACTGAAAAATCTCGAAGCTAAATATCCAAACGTAATTTCAGGAGCGAGAGGAAGAGGACTGATGTGTGCCATCAACCTGCCTACAGGTGCAGACCGCGACCGTATGCGTGAAGAACTTTACAAAGAAAATGTAATCATTCTTTCCTGTGGAGACAACTCCATCCGTTTCCGTCCTCATTTGAACGTATCTGAGGAAGAAATACAGATTGTTTTGGATAAAATTGAAAAAATTATTGAAGGAGGGTTTTAACACTTTTATTTAGTTTTTCAAAAATATATAATAACCGTGCAATTTTGTGCGGTTATTTTTGTTAATAAATAGGGAATAATTCAGTATTATTTATAAATTTGATGATTCCAAAAAAAATCTGAAAACAATTATTAAATGATAAAGAATCTACTTACAGTTCTTTCCGTTGGTTTATTTGCGGCTTCTTATGCGCAAGTCGGCTATTGGCCGAACGATACCAAAGGGAAAGACAAAAGCGTTTATGCAGTAAAAAACATTACGCTTTATCAGGATTACAAAACGAAAGTTGAAGATGCAGTTCTGGTTTTTCAGGAAGGAAAAGTGGTGGCTTCCGGAAAAGTTTCTGTTCCCAAAAATGCTGTGGTTATTGATGGTCGGGGATCTTTTGTTTATCCTTCTTTTATTGATCCTTACGCAAATGTCGGTGTTGAAAAAGCCAAACGCAACGAATATAATCCGGGAAGTATGTACTTGCCGACAGATGCCACTTCGTCTGCGTATAACGATGCCGTGAAAGCCGATACAAGAGCGGTGAATACATTTACCAATCAGGGGAAAGATTATCAGGATTATCTCAATCAGGGATTTGGTTCGGTGCTGAGTTTTAATGAAGACGGAATCGTTCGCGGTTCTGCGGTTTTAATCGGTTTAGGCGAAGGTCTTTCTTCGGAAAAGGTTATAAAAGAGGATGCCGGTTTTATGCTTTCATTCAATAAGGGCAGTTCCAAACAGGTTTATCCATCGTCTTTGGTAGGTTCTATCGCTTTGCTGAGACAACTTTACCTCGATGCAGATTGGTACGGAAAAGCAGGGCATCTTGAAAAGAAAAATACCAATCTCGAAGCATTTAACAAGTTTAAAAAACTTCCAACCATTATCGAAACTTCCGAAAAATGGGATGTGCTTCGTGCAGATAATATCGGTGATGAAGCTGTGACGCAGTTTGTGTTTTTAGGTTCGGGAAATGAGTATCAGCGCGCCAAAGAAATGAAGGCGACCAACGGAACGTTCATTCTTCCTTTGGAATATCCAAAACCTTATCAGATTCAGGATGCACTGGATGTTGAAGATTTGGATGTTTCTGATTTAAAGCATTGGGAACTCGCACCTTATAACGCTGTTTATCTGGCAAAAGAAAAAGTGCCGTTTGCACTTACCATGTTTAAATTGAAAGATAAAAATTCATTTTTAAATAAACTTCGTGAACTGAATAAGAACGGTCTTTCAAAAGAAAAAATCATTCAGTCTTTGACAGAAAAACCGGCGCAATTGCTTCAGGTAAACACTTTAGGAAATCTTAATAAAGGTTCTTACGCCAACTTTATTTTAGTATCAGATGATTTGTTTAATAAAGAATCGGTGATTTATGAAAACTGGGTTCAGGGCAATCAGAATGTGATTAATAAAATGCCGGAAACCGATGTGCGTGGCGATTACAAAGTAGTGGTAAACAATCAGACCTACGATTTGAAGATCAAAGGAAAAATCACAAAACCTGAAGCTGAAATCAAGCAGAATGATAAAAAAGGAAAAGTAAAACTTGCTGTTGCCGATTATAAGATGGCAATGGAACTGAAACTTCCTAATGATTCTTTGCAGAATTACCGGGTGATGTATCCGATTACGGATTACAAGAACAGAACCGGAACTGCGATTAATAAAGACGGTAATGCTGTTCCTTTCAGCATCACTTTTGTAAAATCATTTGAACCCGAAACGAAAAAAGATGAAGTAAATAAAGCCGATGAACCCGGTAAAATTTGGTACCCTTTTTCTGCTTTTGGAGCGGAAACTCTACCGACTCAAAAAGATTATCTGATTAAAAATGCAACCGTTTGGACAAATACCGATAAAGGAATTGCCAAAAATCTGGATGTAAAAGTTTCCAAAGGAAAAATCGTTCAGGTTGGACAGGGATTATCAGCCGGAAATGCTGCAGTTATCGACGGAAGCAATCTTCATCTCACCAGCGGAATTATTGATGAACACACCCATATCGGACTTTCTAGAGGTGTTAATGAAGCCGGAGCAAACAACTCCGGAGAAGTTCGAATGAGCGATGCAATTAATCCTGATGATGTAAATTTTTACCGCCAGTTGGTTGGAGGCGTAACTTCTGCGCAGCAGCTTCATGGTTCTGCAAATCCCGTTGGAGGGCAGGCTTCAATGGTGAAATTCAGGTGGGGAGACGATATGAAGAATATGATGTTTCCGGGAGCGAAACCTTATATTAAATTCGCTTTAGGGGAAAACGTAAAACAGAGTAACTGGGGTGGAAATCCAAACCGTTTTCCTCAGTCGAGAGGTGGTGTAGAGCAGGCGTTCGATTTCTGGTTTACCCGTGCTTTGGAATATGAAAAAGAAAAAGCAACCAACAAAAATTACAGAAAGGATCTTCGTTTGGAAACAATGCTTGAAATTCTTAAATCAAACCGTTTCATTACCTGTCATTCCTACGTTCAAAGTGAAATTAATATGCTGATGGATGTTGCAGACCGTTTCGATTTCAGAGTTCAGACTTTCACTCACATTCTGGAAGGGTATAAAGTGGCGGATAAAATGAAGGAACACGGCGTTCATGCTTCCACTTTTTCAGATTGGTGGGCTTATAAAGAAGAAGTTCGCGAGGCCATTCCTTACAACGCTGCACTTTTGCTTCAGGCAGGCGTAAATACGGCGATTAATTCCGATGATGCTGAAATGGCAAGACGATTAAACCAGGAAGCAGCAAAAGCTGTGAAATACGGAAATGTTTCACAGGAAGATGCCTGGAAAATGGTAACGCTGAATCCTGCAAAAATGCTTCAGATCGACCACAAGGTTGGAAGCATTGAAGTAGGGAAAGATGCAGATTTGGTTCTTTGGACCGATAATCCTTTGAGCGTGTATTCAAAGGTTGACAAAACTTTTGTGGATGGTATTTTGTATTTCGATTCGGCAACACAGCCGATGAAAGATAAAATGGTGAAAGACGAGAAAAACAGAATCATTCAGAAGATGTTGTTTTCGGATGATGCCAAAAAAGGAAATACGCAGAATGTAGAGAAAAAGCAGCCGGTACTTTACCACTGTGATACACTGGAAGGAGAGGAACATCAGCATCATTCACATTAATTCCCTAATTTTTTTGAAAATGAAAAAATCAATATTTAAAATATTATTATTCGCTGTTTTTCTTTCGGGATTGGTTGCGGCACAGCGTCCGGCACCGGCTCCAAAACAAACGGTTCCTGTGGCAATTACTGGAGCAACAATTCACACAGGAACAGGAAGCGTTCTTCAGAACGGAACGATTATTTTTGATAAAGGAAAAATAACGGGAATCAATTCGTCGGTTCCAGCAAATGCAAAAGTCATCAATGCAAGTGGCAAGCACGTTTATCCCGGATTTATTTTGGTAAATAATTCACTTGGACTGGTAGAAGTATCAGCAACAAAGGCAACGGTAGATTTTGTAGAATCCAATCCGTTTATGCCGGAAGTGCGTACATTGATTGCTTTTAATACAGACAGCCACGTCATTCCTACTGTTCGAACCAACGGTGTTTTACTCGCGCAACCGGTTTTAGGAAACGGAATTCTTAAGGGAACTTCATCTGTAATGAATCTTGATGGTTGGAATTGGGAAGATGCCGTTGTTGCTGCGGATAATGTGCTTCATCTTTCGTGGCCGGTAAACCGCAAATCGACGGATGAAAAGCGGAATAAGGAAATGAAGGAAAGAAGGGATGCGGCAATCAATGAAGTGAAGTCACTGTTTTCAAGAGCGAAAACGTATCAGGCCAAATCCGGTTTTAAAGATTATAAACTTGAAGCGATAGCACCGGTTTTTAATGGTGAAAAAATTCTATTTGCTGAAGTTGCCGGAGCCAATGACGCTTTGGAAGTGATAAAATTTTCGAAAGATTATGGCATAAAGAAAACCGTGCTGATTGGAGATTCAAGTCTTGAAAGCGTTCTGGACGAAATCAAAAGCAGTGGCTTTCCACTGATTGTAACCAATCCGCATTCACTTCCCGTAAACGAATCGTCTTCGCCAAGACTGCCTTATGAATTTGCGAGAATGGTTGCTGCGAAAGGCATTCTCCACGGTTTGGACTACAGCGCAAGAAAAGATTTCTCAGATTCAAGAAACCTGCCTTTCCTTGCCGGAACAACAGCTGCTTACGGGTTGGATAAAGAAAAAGCATTACAAAGCATTACCCTGAATCTCGCCAAAATATTGGGAATTGATAAAGATTACGGGAGTCTGGAAGTCGGGAAAAGTGCAACGCTGTTCATTTCAGACGGTGATGCTTTAGATCAGTTAACCAACAATGTTACAGAAGCATTTATCGATGGAAGACAGATTGATCTGAATAACCAGCAGAAGGAACTTTACAGAAGATACAAGGAAAAATACTCCTCTTCAAATTAGTAAAAACCTAACAAAAATCATATCAATTTTTAAAGTGAATTATGAAGATTCATGATTTTTTTGTAACTTAGAGTCGATAAAATTGGTAGAGTATGGAAAATAAAACGAGAGTTTCGGTATTTGAAAGTGAAGTGCAGCAGGAGATACAATTGGTAAAATCTAAACTGGACGATGCAGGGATAAAGAACTCCGTAGAAAATAGGTATATGACCTTTACAACCACACCAACAGCAACAACGCTGAAGGTAATGGTAAGTCTGCAGGACGAGAAGAAAGCATTCGAAATTATCGATGCCTGGTTGCAGAAAGCAGACAACAATTAACTGTGTAACCCCAAAATAATTTCATAATTTTAAATTTTACTACTTTGTAACCGGAACGTTTGGGAGTTCCGGTTTTTTTATTGTTTGAGTGAAATGTTATTACCCTCAAAAGTTTTTTCATCTTTGATGAAAATCTTTTGTGAACTTTTTTAGCGGTCGGTTTTATTCCTTCTTTTGTGGTTGAAAAAAACTTATTTCTCAATCATTTGTTTAATTAAAGAAATAAATATTAAATTTGGTAGATGCAGAATATTCAGTTCAGACAGGCAAAACCCGAGGATTCCGAAGTGATTTGGAAGATTTTGAAGCAGGCCATTCTCCGAAGAAAAAATGATGGATCCAACCAGTGGCAGGACGGATATCCAAATCCCGAAACGGTGGCAACCGATATTGAAAAGGGTATTGGCTATGTGCTTACCGAAAATAATGAAGTAATGGCATATTCTGCAATAATTTACAATTATGAGCCGGCTTATGATGCGATTGAGGGAAAATGGCTTTCAGACAGAGAATATAATGTGGTACACCGCGTAGCGGTTTCTGATGAGTATTTAGGAAAAGGTTATGCTGTTGAAATATTCCGAAGGATTGAAACGTTTTCTAAAGATAATGGAGTTTTCAGCATAAAAGTCGATACCAATTTCGACAACGCTGCAATGCTGCGGATATTAGAAAAACTGGGATATACTTATTGTGGAGAAGTGTATTTCAGAGGTTCTGCACGAAAAGCATTTGAAAAGATTTTAAAATAAAACTAAAGATATGACAGAAAAGGAAAAATGCGAAAAAGGTTTGCTTTACGACGCTGCTTGCGAAGAGTTGCTGAATGAAAGAATCCATTGCAAAGATCTATGTGGAGAGTATAACCAGCTGAAAAATTCTGACCGCGAAGGAATGGACAGAGTTATGCGACAGATTATCCCAAGTTTAAAAGAAAAATTTCTGATTGAGCCTTCATTCTGGTGTGATTACGGTTATAATATTGAGATGGGAGAGAATTTCTACAGTAATCATAATCTTGTCATTCTAGATGCCGCAAAAGTGAAATTTGGCGATAATGTGGTGGTTGGTCCAAACTGTGCATTCTACACGGCAGGACATCCGATTGATGCCAAGAGAAGAAATCAGGATTTGGAATATGCCTATCCAATTACAATAGGCAATAATGTTTGGTTTGGCGGAAATGTTGTCGTGCTTCCGGGAGTGACGATTGGTGATAATTGCGTAATTGGTGCGGGAAGTGTTGTGACAAGAAACATCCCAGAAAATTCAATCGCCGTTGGAAATCCTTGTACAGTCATAAGAACCATATAGTTTTTAATTAAAATGCTCAGTTGCTGCGAAGCAACGTTTCTTTTATAAATTACCACACAGAAATATTGAGTAAATCAATGTGTTTCTGTGTGGTTTTGTTTTCTGTTAATATCAGATTTTGAGTTTAAAAACTTGAAAAAGATTCCTTTTTATTTTAATTCGTTAAAACTTGTTAAAACCTTATAATTTTTCTCTATAAACGCAATTGGTTCGGAACAAAACGAACCATTTTTATTATATTTGTGACTTTACTTTTTAAAGTATGATTAAGAACTTTGAAATAGAGGAAGATATTTACCAGGATTTGGTCAAATTCTACGGTCGTTTGTTCGATCTTCCGCCACTTACCGCAAAAATCTATGCCTACCTGATTTTTGACTTCGATAAAGAAGGTTTCACCTTCGAAGAAATTGTTGAAATTTTCTCGGCAAGTAAAAGTTCGGTGTCGTCCAGCATCAATCTGCTTCTCAATCAGAAACTTGTAAAAGACATTACCAAAATAGATGAACGCAGAAGATATTTCATTATCAATGATGATTATCTTAAATTCCGTTTTACACAAATCATTGAACGCCTCACAACCGAACTCGATATTCTCGACCGTCTTCAGGAATTCCGTGGAGAAGAGGACGAAAAATACCTCGAATACCGCTCGTTGATGAGTGCCAATATTACCAATATCAAGAATTCATTAAGTAAATTTTAATATGCAGAAGAAACTAATTTTAACAGTGTTTGCAGCGATATCGCTCGTTGCCTGCAAAAAACAGGAAGATAAAAAACAGGACGGCCCAAAAACCGTTTCTACCGTAAAAGTAGAAACCAGAAATGTTACCGGATTTAAAGATTTCCCTGCGAGTATCGAAGGGCGTGTAAATAATGCGGTGCGTGCTAAAATTCAGGGATATATCACTCAGGTTTTGGTAGATGAAGGTCAGTATGTTTCGAAAGGACAGCCAATGTTTCGTTTGGAAACCAATGCTTTAAATGAAACCGCTTCTGCAGCAAGAGCAGGAGTTGGTGCAGCACAGTCCAACCTTTCCGCAGCAGATGCCAATGTGAAAGCAGCTCAGGCCGCAGTAAATGCAGCACAGGTTGAGGTTAATAAACTGCGTCCTTTGGTTGAAAAAAATATCATCAGCAGTGTTCAACTTCAAACAGCACAGGCAAATCTCTCGAGAGCGCAGGCACAATTGTCTCAGGCAGTAGCGGCAAGACAGCAGGCCAGTGCAGGGGTTGCACAAGCGCAGGCAAACTATCAGGGTGTGCGTGAAAATATCAACTATTCAATCATTCGTGCACCGATTTCAGGTGTAGTTGGGAAAATCAATATGAGAAACGGAAGTTTGGTTGGTCCCGGCGATCCAACACCGATTACAACGGTTTCAGATACAAGCGAGCTTTATGCATATTTCTCAATGAACGAAAAGGAATATCTTGATTTTCTTAAAAACTCTTACGGAGCAACCGTTCCCGAAAAACTGAAGAATATGCCAATGGTAGAATTCGTTATGGCTAACGGAGATACATATCCAGAAAAAGGGCGTGTTCAGGCAGTTACAGGACAGATTGATGCAACCACGGGAACCATTCAGTTCAGAGTTTCTTTACCAAATCCGCAGAAACTTTTAAGCAACGGAAATACAGGAACCATCCGTGTTCCGAAACTTTACGATAATGTTTTGGTCGTTCCGGAAAGTGCGACGATTGAGCAGCAGGGATTGGTTTACGTTTATAAAGTAGAGCAGGACACAGCGAGAAACAACACCATCAAAGTTCTCGACAGAGTTGGTAATATGGTTCTGATTGAAAGTGGTGCCAAGAAAGGTGAAACGGTAGTTGCAGAAGGTGTAGGAACCTTGAGAGATAAAACCGCAGTGAAACAGGAACCGAAGAATTTCGATGATTTGGTAAATGCCATAAAACCAATTTTTGAAGATTAAAATCTTTCAACTTCTAAGATTTAAGTATGATTAAAAAATTCATAGACAGACCGGTTTTAGCATCCGTAGTTTCCATTCTCATTGTCATTTTGGGGATTTTGGGACTGTTTGCACTTCCGGTTACACAATATCCCGACATTGCACCGCCTACGGTAAGAATTTCGGCAAACTATCCCGGAGCCAATGCACAAACCGTGATGAACTCTATCGTAATTCCTATTGAAGAACAGGTGAACGGTGTAGAAGGAATGGATTATATTTCTTCTTCCGCCGGAAACAACGGTTCGGCATCCATTCAGATTTTCTTTAAGCAGGATGTAGATCCGGATATTGCTGCGGTAAACGTTCAGAACAGTGTGCAGAGAGCAATGCCGCTTTTGCCTGCAGAGGTTACGAGATCGGGTGTTACCACTTCAAAACAGAATACGAGTGCCCTGATGTTCCTTTCGTTTTATACGGATAATCCACAGTTGAGTGAAGTTTGGCTTCAGAATTACCTGAATATAAATATCATTCCAGAGATCCGAAGAATTAATGGAGTTGGTGATGCATCGGCATTTGGTGGAAAAAACTATTCCATGAGAATTTGGCTCGATCCTGTAAAAATGGCTTCTTACGGAATTGAACCTTCGGAAGTTGGAGCAGCCATTAATGAGCAGTCGCGTGAAGCGGCGGCAGGGCAGTTGGGTGAAAACAGCGGTTCATCATTTCAGTATGTCATCCGTTATCAGGGGAAATATAGTGAAGTTGAAGAATACGAAAATATCATTGTCCGTTCTTTGGGTGGTGGGCAGTTTCTTCGTTTGAAAGATGTTGCCAAAATTGAACTGGATGCACAATCCTACAGCGGAATTGGCGAGAACAATGGAAGACGTTCCATTAGTATGGGGATTTTCCAAACGCCGGGTTCCAATGCCCAGGAAATTATTAAAGATGTAAAAGTTCTTCTCGCCGATGTTGAAAAACGGCTTCCGGAAGGTGTAGGATATACCATCAACTTCGATACAAATGAATTTCTTGAAGCCTCAATTGGTAAAGTAATTACCACGCTTATCGAGGCATTCATTCTGGTATTCTTCGTGGTATTTATTTTCCTTCAGGATTTCCGTTCAACACTTATTCCGGCAATTGCAGTTCCGGTTTCTATTATCGGAACATTTTTCTTCCTGAATTTATTGGGATATTCATTAAACTTACTGACGCTTTTTGCGTTGGTTCTTGCCATCGGTATTGTGGTTGATGATGCCATTGTCGTCGTCGAGGCCGTTCACGCCAAAATAGAACACGGTATCACCGATTCGCGAATAGCAACAGTAGAAGCCATGGATGAAATTACCGGAGCGATTATTTCAATTACTTTAGTAATGGCGGCAGTATTTATTCCGGTGACATTTTTGACCGGTCCTGCCGGAGTTTTCTATCAGCAGTTTGGAGTTACGTTGATTATTGCAATTTTAATTTCTGCGGTAAATGCATTGACGCTAAGTCCGGTTTTGTGTTCTATTTTCCTTAAATCTCACAGCAAACACAATAAAGAATACGAACAGATGAACCTGAAGGAAAAACTGTTCTACAAGTTCAATATTGGCTTTAATACGGCAACAAACCGTTACGGCCGTTCATTCATATATCTTTTAAGACATAAATGGATCACTTTATTGATTTTCGTTGCTGGAGCACTGACATTTTGGTGGGCAAATTCGCGCATGGCAACAGGATTTATTCCTAAAGAAGACCGTGGAATTATCTTTACCGATGTTCAGCTTCCTCCCGGAGCGTCGATGGAAAGAACGTATAATGTTCTGAAAGGTCTTCAGGAAGATGTACGAAAAGTTCCGGGAGTTCAGAATGTAACGTTTACGGCGAGCCGTGGATTTATGTCAGGTCAGGGCTCCAATGTTGGACAGGCGTTTGTAAGACTTAAACCATTTAAAGAAAGATACAGCGAGGAAGGACAGGACGATGCGACGATTACTAAAAAACTATTTGGTGTTGCTTCGAAATATCCGGATGCTAAAATTGTATTTTTTGCACCTCCGAGTGTTCGTGGTTTTGGTTCAAGTGATGGTTTCTCGGCTGTTTTATTGGATAAAGGAGGAAATAAACTTGATGATTTGAGCAGTGTGACGCAGAATTTTGTTGGTGCAATGATGCAGAGACCTGAAATTCAGTTTGCCTCGGCATCTTTTAACACAGGATATCCGCAGTACGAAATGGTGGTGGATGTGGCTAAAGCTAAAGAAGTAGGAGTATCGGTAACCAGTATTCTAAGTGCAATGCAGGGTTATGTTGGAGGTATTTACTCTTCAGATTTCACCAAATATGGAAAGCAATACCGTGTGATGATTCAGTCCTTGCCGGATGACAGAAAAAGTGTTCAGGATTTGAGTAAATATTATGTGCGGACGGTAAGCGGACAAATGACGCCAATCTCGCAATTTGTGACAATGGAAAGAACCTTCGGACCACAGGCGATTGAACGTTATAACCTGTTTACAGCAGTAAATATTTCCGGCTCAAGTAATCCCGGATTCTCTACCGGTGATGCCATAAAAGCAGTGCAGGAAGTGGCTGCAGAAAGTCTTCCGGCAGACTATGATGTAGAATTTACTGGTCTTTCAAAAGAAGAAATGAAAGCAGGTTCACAGACTCTTATTATTTTTCTTTTGAGTTTCATCTTTGTTTATTTCATTCTTGCTGCACAATACGAGAGTTTTATGCTTCCGTTTGCGGTAATGCTTTCGCTGCCTTTAGGAGTGATTGGAGCATTCTTCGGACAAAGTATTTTCGGACTCGAGAATAATATTTATTTCCAGATTGCAATTGTGATGCTTATTGGTCTCCTCGCAAAAAATGCGATTCTGATTGTTGAATTTGCGATTCAAAGAAGAGAACGGGGAGAATCTCTGGCGATGTCAGCGATTAATGCTGCTAAAGCGAGATTAAGACCGATTTTAATGACTTCTTTTGCTTTCATTTTCGGGATGTTGCCACTGGTGTTTTCAAGTGGAATCGGACAGGTTGGTAACCGCTCCATTGGAACCGGTGCTGCTGCAGGATTGTTAATTGGAACGTTCTTCGGCGTACTTGTGGTTCCTGTGTTGTATGTGATTTTTCAAAGTATTCAGGAAAAAATAAAACCGATTAAGCATCAGAAAATCAATTTGAATGAATAGAATTTTTCAGTTCAGATTAAAATTTTAAAAAAGATGAAAAACATTTCAATAATAAAATCGATTCTGTTTCCGGTAGTTGTACTGTTGGTATTATCTTCCTGTGTTACACAGCAGAAATATGAAAGACCGGCAGGAATTGTTGAAGAAAAACTTTTCAGAACGGATTTGATTCCTCAGGACAGTTTAAGTTTTGGAAACCTTTCCTGGAAAGAAATTTTCACTGATCCGATTCTTCAGAAACACATCAATAAAACCCTTGAAAATAATCTTGATATACGGATGGCGCTGCAGAATATTATTTCTGCGGAAGCTTACCTAAAACAGAGTAAAGCCGCTTATTTTCCAACGATAAATGTGGGACCAAATTATACGTTCAACACGCAGTCGCTGAATACAACTTCGGGACAAATGCTTCAGGAACGACGTTATCTCGATCAGTTTGATGTAACAGGAAGTCTGAATTGGGAAATTGATGTTTCGGGAAAATTGGCTGCACAGCAAAGGGCGCAATTAGCTTCTTATTTGGGAACGGTTTCCGCACACCAGGCAGTAAAAAGTGATTTGGTAGCTGCAATTGCAACGTCTTATTATCAGCTGTTGACATTTGATGAGCAGAAAAGAATCATTAATGAAACCATTTCATTGAGAAACCAAAATCTTGAAACCACTAAAGCCCTAAAAGACGCCGGAACGCTTACGGAAGTTGCGGTACAGCAGAGCCAGGCATTGGTGCATAATGCTGAAGCACTATTAGTAAATATAGACGTTCAAATTGAACTTCTTGAAAACACGATGAGTCTTCTGATGGGAGAACCGTCACATAAAATTGAGAGAAGCACTTTAAATCAGCAGAACCTTCCAGTACAACTAGATTTGGGGTATGCCGCAAATTTATTAGCGAACCGTCCGGATGTAAGAATGTCGGAATATGATCTGATGAACGCATTTGAACTGACGAAAGCGGCAAAAGCACAGTTTTATCCAACACTGAGAATTACGGGAAATACCGGAATTCAGTCGGCGGATGTTGATAATCTGTTCAGCGCAAATTCTCTGTTTGCAAATGTAGTTGGCGGATTGTTACAACCGGTAATCAATAAAAGGCAGGTGAGAACACAATATGAAGTGAGTTTAGCAAATCAGGAGCGTGCTTATCTGAATTTTAGAAAAACCATTCTGTTAGCCGGAAAAGAAGTTTCTGATGCGTTAAAAATGTATTCTTCGCAGGACAGTTTCATTGGTTTGAAACAAAAGGAACTGGATGCTTATCAGAAATCTGTAGGTTATTCCCAGGAACTGGTGAATTACGGTATGGCAAATTACCTTGAAGTATTAAACGCTTCCGTAAATCTCCTGAATGCCGAACTGAATATTTCGAACGCAAGATTTGCAAAGATGCAGGCCGGCGTTGAATTGTACCGTGCATTAGGCGGAGGCTGGCGATAAATTTTTTCATGTTTTGCAAAAAATTCATATCATTGCAAAACATTTCGGGGGATTGGCGCAGTTGGCTAGCGCGTTTGACTGGCAGTCAAAAGGTCACGGGTTCGAATCCCGTATTCTCCACAACCGTCTTTCGAGACGGTTTTTTCTTTTATAAACTTACCTCATTTAATTTCCCTATCTTTGCATAACATTTTAGATGGCAACGAGCTTTGCATTCTGTCCCGGGTTTTATTTCTGATACTTTTCATTCTTCAACCTTAACAGTTATTCTAAATTTCAAATTCAAAACGTGTATTTACAGATGGCCGGACTGTAATTATGCTTAACCTTTCCGGCATTAGAGAACAAAAATTTATGGCAGATTCTTACTCAAAGAAAGAACAAATCAAGAAAAAACTTCAGAAACAAAAAGAAAAAGCACAAAAAAGAGAAGAGCGTAAAACAGAAAATAATAAAGGAAAATCGCTTGATGAGCAGTTTCTTTATGTGGATGAATTCGGACAGTTAACGCATATTCCGCCAAGTGAACAAAACCGTGAGGAAATCAGTATTGAAGATATTCAGTTGGGGGCAGCGCCCGTTGAAGCTGAAGATCCGGTAAAAACAGGTTTTGTAACGTTTTTAAGTGACAAAGGCTACGGATTTATCACAGAAAATGATACGAAAGAAAATATCTTTTTCCATATCAATAATGTTTCTGAGGAAGTGAAGAAAGGTAATAAAGTAAGTTTCGAGAAAGAAAAATCTCCGAAAGGTTTTTCTGCGGTTAATATCCAGATTATCAAGTAAAATCAGAGAATTATTCTTAAAGATATAATGGGGTTTGTTTATACAAATCCCATTTTTATTATCTCTTTATCCTTCTTTAAAACGACGAACTTTAGTAGAGTAGAGGAGTTATCTCCTGACTTTTCCATTTCGTATGTATTCTTTCCCTGTTGGATTTTAATCGTCTTAGTATCGGAAGTTGCGACGTAATTTTTAAAATTGATGTTTAATGAAACTAAATCAATTTTATTGGCCATTGTTTTGGATTTTAAACGAATCATAAAAGAAAACAGGCCGTCTTCTGTGATAATAGATTTTCCAGCATTTTCAATCTCTCCAAACTGAAATTTTTTCAACAGTTCCATTCCGACAGCAGTTTTCAATCCGTTTTCTACACAACGTTTTCCCTTTGCATTTTCTGTGTCCAGATCTTTGATTTCCGTCATCAGCTTCGCAAATTTCTGATAAAGATACTTATCTCCGGATTCTTTCAAATATTCTGCTAATGCTTCCCGTATCATCTTGCCAACCTTACTGCAATGCCCAAATTCCGAGCTGTTTTCCCTTACTTTTTTATAAGACGCTTTCGACTTGAAATCCTTCGAATTAAAGCCGCTTTTCTTACGAACAACATTCACTCCATTGAGCTGGTAAAACACCAAATCATCAATGGAACCTTTCAGTTTTAATATGCTTTCGTATCGTGCCATAATTTAAAAATGACTTCAAAGATACACTAAATTAGTTAATTAGCAATAGTTATAGTATAATTATAGCATAGTTAAAATATACTTGTAGCATAAAATATTATTTAATATATTTGCTTTGTTTTAAGAGTTATAATCAAAAAAGAAGAAAAGAGTTTTTGTAATAATTAAGTTGTAAGAACGTTATTCAATTGGTATGAAACAGATTCTTTCTCACAGAATTTCATTTAAAAATATTGCGATTACAGCATTTACAGCTGCGGTTATAATTTCCTGTGGGAGTTCTAAGACTGCAACTGCAAACCGTAAGTTAGAACCGGTAAAAAGGGAAACCCCAACTAAATCTGTTGAGAAAACTGAAGGATTAAGAAATCTGGATTCAAGATATTCTGGAAGAAATTCAAGCGAAAT
>CAZPQV010000035.1:19319-22210 GCA_964588705.1 uncultured Chryseobacterium sp. | reverse complement strand
ATTCAAAACCATAGTGCTTAAACTGATTTTCGTAAAGCGATTTTTCTTCTCGGTAAAGATGATTCAGGTCTCTTACATATTCCTGAAGTCCTTTGTGTACCTTATGTTCAAGTAAATGCCAGTCTAAAGATTTAGCAAAATTCCACTCACTCGTCTGCCCAAATTCATTTCCCATAAACAGCAGTTTTGCTGCAGGATGCGTGTACATATAGGTGTAAAGCGCCCTTAAATTTGCAAATTTCTGCCATTCGTCGCCTGGCATTTTATAAATCATACTTGCTTTTCCGTGCACCACTTCATCGTGAGACAGCGGCATCATATAATTTTCATTATACATATACATCGAGGCAAACGTGATTTTGTTGTGGTGGTATTTCCGGTTGATTGGATCTTCCTTGAAATATTTCAGTGTGTCGTGCATCCAACCCATCATCCATTTCATTCCAAAACCAATTCCTCCTTCGTGCACCGGTTTTGTAAGCATTGGAAAATCTGAACTTTCTTCTGCAATCGTCATTACATCGGGAAAATCTTTATAAACTGCGGTGTTGAAATCCTGTAAAAAATCTTTAGCTTCAAGATTTACATTTCCGCCAAACATATTTGGCTCCCACTGTCCTTCGTCCCTTGCATAATCCAGATAAAGCATTGATGTTACTGCATCTACACGCAAACCGTCTGCATGATAACGATCGAGCCAAAACATCGCATTTGAAATCAGGAACGATTTCACCTCCGGTCTTCCGTAATTGAAAATATGGGAATTCCATTGCGGATGAAAGCCTTGTCTCGGATCTTCGTGTTCGTAGAGATAAGTACCGTCGAAATAGTGTAAACCATTGGCATCACCCGGAAAATGCGACGGTACCCAGTCCAAAATAACACCGATTTCATTTTTGTGAAGTTCATTGATTAAAAACATCAAATCCTGCGGCGAACCAAAACGTGAATTAGCCGCATACAATCCAGTAATCTGATAGCCCCAACTTGGTTCATAAGGATGTTCCATCACCGGCATAAACTCTACGTGAGTGAAACCCATTTCTTTGATGTAAGGCACCAGTCTTTCCGCAATTTCGCGATAATTGAAAAAACGTGTCGGATCATCAGTTCCGCGCATCCACGAACCGAGATGCAGTTCATAGACTGAAAGCGGCGCTTCAAGATTATTTTTCTTCCAGCGCTCTGCAAGCCAAGATTCATCATTCCATTCAAACCATGTTGTGGAAATTAACGATGCTGCCTGTATATTCTGTTCCCAACTCAATGCATAAGGATCACTTTTCTCAAGAAGCTCGCCTTTGTTGGTGCGGATGCCGTATTTGTAAACGGTTCCCCAAGATAAACCTGCAATAAATCCTTCCCAAATCCCGGAACTGTCCCATCGCGGATAAAGCTTGTGCTGTTCCGAATGCCATCCGTTGAAATTTCCGATTACCGAAACTTCTTTGGCATGAGGCGCCCAAACTGCAAAATAGGTCCCGGCTTTGCCATCGACTTCCGCAGCGTGCGAACCGAATTTATCATACAAACGGTAATGTTTTCCTTCCCTGAAAAGATAAATATCGTGGTCTGTAAACAATGAATATGGCATGACATTTTGCATAGAAAAACGTTTTTTAACTTCAACTTACTAAGTTACGAATATAAAGCATTTAAGAGGTTATTTTGGTTTAAAAAATTATAAAAATTCGTTAATTCACTATTAATTAATGTGAAATTTATTTGATATTTAACTGAGAACTAATAGGGAAGTAAAAAGTCTGAAAAAAATTATATTTTTAGACCATTAAAATTCAGCAAAGAAAGATGAGATTCAATGTAAAAACCGACAACAATGACGAGCGCCCCATCTACATCACCGGGAATTTCAATAAATGGAATCCCAAAGATGCTGAATTTATGATGAAGCAGCTTGACAATGAAACGTTCTACATTGAAATTGATGAAAAAATTCTCCCCGAAAAAATAGAATACAAATTCACAAAAGGTGGTTGGGAAAACGTAGAACTCGACCGATACGGAAATATCACCCCAAACCGAAAAGTTGAAAGATCGCAGACCAAAACCGCAGATTTTGTAGAAAAGTGGCGTCTGAATTGGGGACCTTTCAAGAAAGAATTTTTCCCTAAAGTAGAACTGATTTCGGAGAATTTTTATATGCCACAACTCGACCGTTACCGGAAAGTCTGGGCACTGCTTCCCTATGATTACGAAACTTCGGAGAAGGAATATCCGGTGCTTTATCTTCAGGATGCACAGAATTTATTCAATGAAAGTTCTGAATTCGGCAACTGGCAGATTGATAAAAAACTTTCGATTCTTGCGGAATACGGCCGGGGCGATATCATTGTTATCGCGGTAGAGCACGGCAGTGAAGACCGCATCAATGAATATATTTTTGATAACAATTCCGTTGCAAAAAATTCCGAAGGAAAGAAATACATCCGCTTTATTACCGATACTTTGAAACCTTATGTCGATTCGGTTTATCGAACAAAAAAACAGCGTGAATTTACTGGAATCGGTGGTAGTTCACTCGGCGGATTAATCAGTATTTACAGTGGTTTTCTTTATCCGGAAGTATATTCCAAACTGTTGATTTTTTCACCATCGCTTTGGGTAGAACCGAACAATAATTTTCCAATGTTTTCCTACGCAAATCCTTACAAAACGAAAGTTTATCTTTACGGAGGTGTGCAGGAAGGCTCGAATATGGTAGGACGAATCCGAGATTTTGAAGAAAATATGCGAAAATGGGAAGAGCAGAAACTCTTCGATTTTGAATTTCGCACAAGCATAAACAACGAAGGAACGCACAACGAATTTTATTGGTCTCAGGAATTTCCGAAGGCTGTAGAATGGCTGTTTTACGACAATGTAGAAAATAC
>CAZPQV010000035.1:3863-19309 GCA_964588705.1 uncultured Chryseobacterium sp. | reverse complement strand
GAAAATCCGGCGGAAGTTGCACCACACCTTAACACAAAAGAATACGAAGCCAATGATTAAGATTTCAAACAAAAACGGAAAGAATTACAAACAGAATTTCATCCTTTTTACCGAAGAACTTTGGGAAAAGGAAATGAAAAATCTTCCGAAGCTGATTCATCCTTTTTTCTCGGGTAAGAAAAACGAAATTTTTGCAATTCCGGATGATAAGTGTGTAATATATCTTATAGGTGTTGGAAAAGAAAATTTTCAGGATTTTGAAATTCAGCAGATTGCCAATAAATTTTCGAATTCGCAGAAAAAAAACCTGCAGCCGGTTTCAACAAAAGTTTCGGCAGATTTCCTGAATGAAAATCAGTTCGAAGAAATGATTAAAGGATTATTTTTAGGCACTTATAAATATCCGTTTGAAGAGGAGCATCCGTTTTGGAATGAAAAATTTGAAATTCATACCGAGAATTTTCCGCAAAAAAATCTCACTGAAATTACTAATCGTGTAAAAGCGCTCTGCTACGGACAGTTTGCAGCAATGGATTGGCTTAATAAACCCGCAAATCATAAAAACGCCGATCAAATCAGTGCTTTTCTGAAAGATTTAGCCAAAGAAAAGAAACTGAAATACACGGTTTTCAACAGAAAAAAATGTGAAGAATTGGGATTGGGAGCGTTTCTTTCTGTAAATCAGGGAAGTTCGAAGGATGCTGCATTCACAATTTTAGAATATAAAACCACTGCAAAAAATGCAAAAACCATAGGATTGGTTGGCAAATGTGTTCTTTTCGACACCGGAGGAATCTCACTTAAAACTCCGGATAATATGCATTATATGAAATCGGATATGGGAGGTGCAACAGCCGTAATCGGAACACTGATTGCCGCAGCTGAAATGAAACTTCCAGTAAATATTATTGCTGTTTTACCGATAACTGATAATGCCATTTCAGAGAACGCTTACCTTCCAAGTGACGTCATTAAGGCGTACAACGGAAAAACAATCGAAGTTCTGAACACCGACGCTGAAGGCAGAATGACGCTTGCCGACGGACTCTCCTATCTTTCAAAAAACTACAAAACCGATGTTCTTATTGACCTGGCGACACTCACCGGAAGTTCCGTTAGAATGTTTGGTGACACGTGCGGAGCGATGTTTTCCAATAATGAAAATCTTAAAAACCAACTCCTAAAATCCGGAGACGAAACCAACCAAAGACTCTGGAATCTTCCACTTTGGGACATCTGGAAAGACGATATCAGTTCGGATGTGGCCGATTTCAAAAACATTTCATTAAAACCCATTGGCGACTGTATTGTTGCAGCAAAATTTCTCGAACAGTTTATTGAAGGACACACAAATTGGGCGCATCTCGATATTGCCGGCGTTGCCTTTGGAAATGTAAATTACGCCAAAGAGAAAGCAGCTACCGGATATGGTGTTCAACTGCTGTTAAATTTTATGAAAAATTACCTTTAAAAATTAGATTATATAAATTTTTCTCTGTATAATTGATTCTTGTTTTTCGGAAATCAAAACATTTAATGAAAATCTGTATTGATTAATCATTAAAAAACGGTATTTATTTTTGAAAATTCATCAAAATCAAAATCAACATATATGGATGAAAAAACGATAGTCTGTATTTCCTGTTACTATAAAGGATATGATTTTATGGACGAGATGAAGAAGCTCGGCAATAAAGTCATCCTCATTACTTCTGAAAAAATAAAAGACAAAAATTGGCCTTGGCACGCAATTGACGAGGTTTTTTACATGCCCGAAGAAGCACCATCTGTTTGGAATCTCGATCATCTTGTTGCAGGATTTTCAGGTTTAATGCAAACAAGAAAAGTAGATGCCGTGGTTGCACTTGACGATTATGATGTTGAAAAAGCAGCACTTGTGAGAGAAACCTTCCGAATTCCGGGCATGGGGCAAACCACTCACCGATATTTTCGCGATAAACTGGCAATGCGCCAAAAAGCAAAAAATTCAGGGATAAATGTTCCTGAGTTTACGTCTATTTTTAATAACGACGATGTCAATCATTTTACCGATACCGTTTCTGCACCGTGGGTTCTGAAACCACGTTCAGAAGCTTCTGCAAGCGGCATTAAGAAAATTCATAATAAGGAAGAACTTTGGAATGCTATTAATGCTTTAGGCGATGAAAGACATAAATTTCTTCTGGAAAGTTTCAAACCGGGAGATGTTTATCATGTGGACAGTCTTACGTTTAAAAGTGAAACCGTTTTCACTTCCGTTTCAAAATATCTTGCTCCGCCAATGCAGGTTTCGCACGAAGGCGGCGTTTTCCGGACGAAAACTTTAGGACGTTACTCCGATGAGTTTACCGCTTTGGAAAAAGCCAATAAAAAACTGCTTTCAGAATTTGGCCTTTTAAATGGCGCAACTCATACAGAATTCATCCATGGAAAGGAAGATGGGAAATGGTATTTTTTAGAGACTTCATCAAGGGTTGGTGGCGCTCATATTCCTGATTTGGTGGAAGCATCTTCAGGCATCAATATTTGGAGAGAATGGGCGAAAATTGAAGACGCTCTTCTTAAAGACAAAACTTACAAAATTGACAAGCCTACAGGTTTTTCTGCCGGTTTACTCATCGCACTTTGTAAAGATGAGCACCCGAATTATGAGGAATTTAAATCGGAGGAAGTTGTGAAATTTTTACCAATCAATTACCATGTAGGTATCGTTTTTAAATCAAGTGATGAAAATATGGTTCAGGAAAGATTGGATGACGCAGCACAAAAAGTAACCGATAGTTTCCTGAATATTATTCCACCGAAAGACAAACCAAGCGCCTGATTTTTAATCAATATTTAACAATTAAAATTCAAATATCATTTTAAAGTCATTAACTTTAAAAACAAGAATTTTTAAACTTCATTTATGCCCAAGATTGAACATACCGATTTTTACTCGCATATTTTAGGAATAAGCGTACCAATTGAGGTTACAGGACATTATGGTTATCCCATCATTATGTTTCCGACTTCACAGGGTTCGTACACACAAAACCACGATTTCAAACTGAATGAAAGTATCAGCTGGTTTATAGATCAGGGAAAAGTAAAGCTCTACAACGTGCAGAGCATTGATAAACTGAGTCTTTACGATAAAGGAATTCATCCTGCAGACCGCATTAGAAATTATGAAAAATGGATTCAGTTTTTGGTAAAAGAATACATCCCATATATTCAAAATCTGCATCAGACGCATCGCGTTGCCGTTGCAGGAGCAAGTTTCGGCGGATATCATTCTGCAAATTTTGCTTTCCGTTTTCCGGATTTGGTGTCTCATCTTTTCTGTCTTTCAGGAGCATTTACGATTAGAGATTTTATGGATGGTTACAGCGATGATTTGGTTTATTTCAACTGTCCGAGAGAATATGTGAAAAATGACGAAGCCTGGAAATATAAGCATATGCACATCGTTCTAAGCACTTCCGACCAGGACATCTGCTTGGAACCAACACGTGAAATGGCAGGTATTTTAACCGAAAAAGGCATCAACCACTGGTATGATGAACGCAAATGGATTTCCCACGACTGGCCACTTTGGAGAATGGTGTTTCCGATGTTTGTGGGGAGATTTTTTGGATGAAAAGAGTTCGAAGGTTTGAAATTGTTTGATTATGTTTGATAAAGTTTTGAAAACAAGACTGTTAATCTTGAACATAATGAGATGGCAACAATTAAACGATTTGAAGATTTAGAGATTTGGAAACTTTCCCGACAATTAAGTAAAGAAATATGTAGGATTGCTAATCGAGAAGTTTTTAGAAATGATTATCGGCTGAAAATGCAAATGAAAGGTTCATCAGGTTCAGTAATGGACAACATTACTGAAGGATTTGAAAGAGAAGGAAATAAAGAATTTAAACAATCCTTATATATCAGTAAAGGCGAAGCTGGAGAAGTGAGATCTCAACTTTACAGAGCCTTTGATAATGAATTTATATCAGAAAAAGAATTAGAAGATTTAAAAAACAGATACGAAATATTAAGTGTGAAAATAAAAAAATTTACTGAATATCTGAAAAGCAGCGAATTAAGAGGTTATAAATATAAAAAAGACTAAATCAAACATTTAGAACAAACTCAAACATAATCAAACAATTTCGAACCAAATCAAACAACAAAAACAATACTATGGCAAAAAAAATAGGAATTCTTTTCGGTATGGAAGACACCTTTCCGTGGGCTTTCATCGAAAGAGTAAATGAATTGGGAAATGGCGAGATCATCGCAGAACCGGTGATGGTAGATAAACTGGAACAGGGCGCAGATTATGGTTACGCCGTAATTATTGACCGAATTTCGCAGGATGTTCCTTTTTACAGAGCATATCTTAAAAATGCTGCGGTCAACGGAACTTATGTCATCAATAATCCTTTTTGGTGGAGTGCTGATGAGAAATTTTTCAATAACGCATTGATGTCAAAACTTGGAATTCCGCTTCCAAATACGGGGCTGCTTCCGTCCCATCAAAGACCTTCGAATACTTCGGAAACGTCTTTCAGAAACATGAAATTTCCGTTGGACTGGGATTATATTTTCGAATATGTTGGTTTCCCTTGTTATATGAAACCGCACGATGGCGGCGGTTGGAGAAATGTTTACCGTTGCGAAAATGCCGAAGACCTTTGGAATAAACTGAGCGAAACCGAAGAATTGGTAATGATGGTACAGGAGGAAATTGTTTTTGAAGATTATTACCGCGTGTATTGTCTGGGTAAAAAATATGTGCACATTATGCCTTATGAACCGAGAAATCCGCATCATCTAAGATATTCCACGACTCATCAGACGGAAGGCGAAGCGCGTGAAAAACTTCTCAAAACCATTCACGATTACACGATTAAAATGAATGAAGCGTTGGGATACGATTTCAATACCGTTGAATTTGCAGTAAGAGACGGAATACCATATGCAATCGATTTCTGTAATCCAGCTCCTGATGCCGACAGAAACTCTGTAGGTGAAGAAAATTTCGCATGGATTGTAGAGCACGCTGCAAAATTTGCCATCGAAAAAGCAAAAGAATACAAACCTGGAACTCCGAATATTTCCTGGGGAACTTTTGTAACCGATTCGGTAAAAAAATAGAAATTCCTGAACATTAAAACACAAAACTATGCACCGTTTCACTATAGGCATTGAGGAAGAATATCAGATTATTGATGTTGAAAGCCGTGATTTGGTTTCACACGTTTCAAAAATTATTGAAGGAGGAAAAGCAACTCTTGAAGAGCATCTGAAGCATGAAATGCACGAATCCGTAATTGAAATGGAAACCGGCATTTGCGAAAATATAAAGGATGCCAAAAAGGAACTTTACAGCTTACGTGAACGCCTTATAAAAATCGCTCACGAACAGAATCTTCGGGTTTCCGGCGGTGGTACACATCCTTTTTCGCAATGGAGAACCAACAAAATTACTGCCGACAACCGCTATGATAAAATTGTGGATGACATGGGCGATGTAGCGCGCGGAAATCTCATTTTCGGACTGCACGTTCATATCGGAATTCCCGACCGTGAGGAAGGCATCAGAATTCAGAATGTGATGAGATATTTCTTGCCGCATCTTTATACGCTTTCCACCAATTCACCGATTTGGATTGGAAGAAAAACAGGAATTAAATCATACAGACAAGAGATATTTGCAAAATTCCCAAGAACAGGAATCCCGAGTTATTTTGCATCGCTGTCCGATTTTGACGAATACATCCGCGTGATGATCAAAACCGGTACTATCGATAATGCCAAGAAAATTTGGTGGGATTTACGTGTGCATCCGTTCTACCCTACGATTGAATTCAGGATTTGCGATATGCCGCTGCGAATTGACGAAACCATTTGTCTCGCAGCCATTGCGCAGGCACTCACCGCTAAAATTTACAAACTTCATCAGCAGAATATTACGTTCAGAAGTTACCGAAGATTATTTATTAATGAAAATAAATGGCGGGCTTCCAAAAACGGAATTCATGCAAAACTGATTGACTTTGGTAAAGAAACTGAGGTGCCTTACGAACATCTTTTAAAGGAGCTTCTTACGTTTATAGATGATGTTGTTGATGAATTGGGCAGCCGCGAAGAAGTGGAATACGCATGGGAAATTTTGCGCCGCGGAACCGGTGCAGACCGCCAGTTGAAAGTATTTGAAGAAACCCACGACCTGAAAAAAGTTGTAGATTATATGATTGAAGAAACCGAGTACGGCATCACGCATCATAAGGAAGACTAAATTAGAAATACGTAATTTTGCAGTTCCAAAAATGAACAGTTCCGAATGAAGAAGACTATAAAACTTGCTCTGCTTGACATGAATAACAATCACGTCAATCAGGGAATGCGCAATATCAACGAAATTTCAATGGCTTTTCAGCAGCAGTCTGAAGATCATGTTGAAATAAAAATCTTTGATGTAAGGTTTAAAAATGAAATGCCAAATATTGAGGATTTCGATATTTTTATTTCTTCGGGAGGTCCTGGAACGCCACACAGAGAAGGATATGAATGGGAACAGAAGTTTGCCGATTTTCTGGATGGAATTTGGGAACACAACAAAAATTCTGACCACAAAAAATTTCTTTTTCTGATCTGCCACTCATTTCAGTTAGCAAGCATTCATTGGAAATTGGGCAATATCTGCAAGCGGAAATCGTATTCTTTCGGTGTAATGCCGGTTCATAAAACCGATGAAGGAGAGCAAGATTTCTTACTTAAAAATCTTCCGGATCCGTTCTATGCAGTGGATTCCAGAGCTTATCAGTTTATTGAACCAAATATGGATTTGATGGATGAAATGGGAATGAAAATCGTTGCTTTGGAGAAAATTCGTCCACACATCAATTTGGAGAGAGCGGTAATGGCCATTCGTTTTTCGGACGAAATTTTTGGCACACAGTTCCATCCCGAAGCAGATCCAGACGGAATGATGACCAATCTTGAGGATGATACCAACCGCGCTGCAATGATTGAGAATTTCGGAGTAGAAAAATTTCTTGAAACGGTTGACCGATTGAATGACGAAGATAAGATTGTTCTCACCCAAAAAGAAATTTTACCAAGATTTCTGAAACATTCTGCAGAACAGATTTTACAAGATTCGGTTCACGCTTAATGATTGTGTAAGAATCATAATTTCGCTGCTTAAAAAGTACCAAAACAAAATATGATTGCAAAATACAGAGAGCAGTTCAACAGAGAATTCACGCAAGAAAAATATCAAAAACTGCAGGATATTTTGGCCGAAAGAGCAGGACATCCTGCAGGATTCAGAATATCTGAAAGTCCGGTTTTTCTGACTCAGGATTTCAAAAACAAACTGTCGGATGCCTGCAATGGAATTATTCAGCAGATTAAAGAAATGTCTGATGAAGAACTGCAGAAAGCCATTCCCGACAACTGTAGAGTTCCAAACGACACGTTAAAACCACATTTTTTAGTCATCGATTTTGGAATCTGTAAAAACAATAACGGCGAGATAGAACCTCAACTTATTGAACTTCAGGCGTTCCCTTCACTTTATGCTTTTCAGGAAGAATACGAAGAAGCGCTTTCTGAAATTTTTCCTTTCTGTAAAGATTTAAAAGACTCGATGCCGAAAGCAGAACATTTCCAATATTTAAAGGAAGTGATTGTTGGCGACGAAAATCCGGAAAACGTTGTTCTTCTTGAAATTTATCCTGAAAAACAAAAAACAAAAATCGATTTCGATTTCACAGAAAAACATCTCGGAATAAAAACGGTTTGCCTCACCAAAGTAAAGAAAGAAGGCAGAAAATTATTTTACGAAAACGAAGGGAAATTAGTTTCAATCAATAGAATTTACAACCGTGTAATCTTTGATGAACTCGACCATATTCCTGATTTGAAAACAGAATTCGATTTCCGCGAAGAAGCGGATGTAAAATGGGTGACACATCCGAACTGGTTTTTTAAAGTTTCGAAATTCATCCTTCCAAAACTTCACCATCAGTTTGTGCCGAAAAGTTATTTTCTGGATGAATTTCCATCTGATGAAAAACTTGAAAACTTTGTTCTAAAACCATTATTTTTATTCGCCGGAAGCGGTGTAAATCTTAATCCAACTCAGGAAGAAATTGATGCAATTTCCGATAAAGAAAATTATATCATGCAACGGAAAGTAAATTACGAACCGCTTTTTAAAGATATCAACGGAGAGTTTTCGAAGGCAGAAATCCGAATGCTTTTTCTTTGGAAAGAGAATGAAGAAAATCCGGTATTAATGGACAATATCGTGCGAATGACCAAGGTTGCAATGGCCAATGTGGATTTCAATAAAAAAGATGCAATTTGGATTGGAAGCTCCATGGCTTTCTTCGAAAAAGATTAACTAAAAACCTCATAACAGAGGTTTTTTTTATTAACATTTTGTAGTTACTTTGTATTCGTGAATTACGCTTCAGAACTTAGGAAATTTGTTACCAGCCAATATATTTTCTCCGGAACACGCATTGCTTTAGCCATTGTAATTCCGAGTATTATTTTGGCTTATTTCGGTTTGCTGAAAGAATATTTTCTCTTTCCGTTAGGAACGAGTTTCGTAGGATTTACCGATCAGGCAGGTCCTTTTATTCGGCGGCGTAACGCATTAATTTTATCCATTTTCACTTTCTTTTTGGTTGCGGCAACCGCAAGTTTATTAAAAGATTACACGCCTTTAATTTATCTCGAAATCATCGTTTTCGGAATTTTTTTCACAATGCTTGGCGTTTACGGACAGCGGTTAGCAGCAGTTGGCGGATTGACATTGGTTGTGTTTTCAATCTTTATCGATGGACATCTTTCTGGTGATAATCTGCTTAAAAGTCTGCTGATTTTCACCGCCGGTTGCGTTTGGTTTTTAATCGTATTTCTGGTGGTTTCAAAACTACAACCTTACAAATTGGCAAGTCAGATGATTGGTGAGAATTTTTTACAACTTTCTGATTATCTGAAGATAAAAGCGAAATTCTATCTGCCAAATCCAAATTTTGACGGACTGTATAAAGAGGTTATTGCAAAACAAATTGTTATTAAAAACTTACAGGAAGACACGAGAGAAGTGGTTTTTAAAACAAGAACCATTGTTAATGAATCCACCACTACAAGCCGACTTCTGATGCTGATGTTTCTTAATGCAATTGATCTTTACGACAAACTGATTACAAGTGACCAAGATTATAAAAAAGTTCATGAAAACTTTGAAAGCAGTGCTGTTTTAAAAAATATTCATTCCTTTCTTCTGAAACTTGCCGACGAGATTACCGAAATCGGAATTGCGCTACAAAGCGGACAAAAAGCCAAAACATCCGAAAATATCGATCGCGAGCTGAATAAAGTTTTTGATGAGTATTTTAATTTACGAAACCGACAGATGTCAGCAGAAACGCTTGAAGATTTCATGGCTTTAAGGCTGATTTTAACGAGGGTTAACGAAGTTTCTGATGAAGTAAAAACCATTACCAAAGTATTTTATCAGGATTTGAAAAATGCGAAAAGTCTTTCCACAGGTCTCGATTTCGAGAAGTTCGTACCAAAACAGGAAAAACTGAATTCCAGAGTTTTACTGAATAATTTTTCGTTAAAATCTTCACATTTCAGGCACGCCATTCGTCTGACTTTAGCATTGATAATCGGTTATACCGTGAGCAGAATCAGCTCGCTTGGTATTGGGCATTCGTATTGGATTCTGATTACCACAATCGCCATCATGCGACCTGCTTACAGCACTACAAAACACCGGAATTTGCTTCGGCTTTACGGAACGGTTTCGGGAGCAATTATCGCCTATTTTATTTTGATTTTTGTTAAAAATGAAACAGCACTTTTGGCGATGCTCCTTACGTCCATGATTCTATGCTTCACACTTCTGAAAGAAAAATATTCGTGGGCCGTGTTCTTCATGACGATTTATGTTTTCATCGCGTTCAATTTTCTGAATCCCGGAAATATTAATCAGATTTTTAAAGACCGAATTTTGGATACCGCTATTGCCGGAACGATTGCTTTTCTGGTAGCTTACTTTGTTCTTCCGGTTTGGGAACACACTCAGAATGCCGATTTGATGAAGAAAACCGTTAAAGCCAATATCAGATACTTTCAAGCCGCGATTGACAGAATTGAAAAGAAAGAAATTACCGATGAGTTTTTCCGAATGAAACGAAAAAATGCAGTGATAAGTCTGGCGAATCTTTCCGACAACTTCCAAAGGATGCTTTCGGATCCAAAAAATCAGAGACGCAGGATGGAAACCGTGCATCAATTCGTTACAACTTCTCACTTAATTACAGCTTATACCGCTTCTTTGGCGCAATATGCAGTTTCCGGAGTTTCCTTCCCTGAGATTGATTTTGAAAACTGGGAAAAGAAAATTTCTGCCGAACTTCAACTGACTGAATCTCTGTTGAATGAAGAAAAAATCGACGAAGATTTAGGAAAAGACAGCCGTCTGAAACCTGAAGATCTTGTGGATGATTTATTACTGAAAAGAAAGCAGGAAATTGAGGAAAATGAATTTTTCGACATCCGCGACCCGAACAGAATTACGCGTCTTACCGAATTGAAAAACATCCGTGAAATCTTGGAATTAATTTACGAAACTTCACGTGAACAGAGGAAAATAATGGAAAAATACAGAAAATTTTCTTAGAAAATATTATCGGGTTTTATAATGTAGTTGATCTTATGATTTTCTTCGATGATGGCAAAAAAGAAGTCCTCAATTCTTGTAACACGAGCAATATAGCGGTCTTCGAAAGTATCATCAAAAACGCGGCATTTTATTTCAGATAAATCATTCAGGTCAAAAGGTTCAACTTCGTAGTGGTCTTTCAGCGACCAATATTTGCAGGGATGAAGTTTGTATAATGCCTCTTTTATCACCCAGATTACGGTAATCATCTCAACCTCATTTTCGTTTTCTGTCCATGATTTTTCTGTGGGATGAAGGAATTTATGTTTAATTCTAAGGATTTTTGGCATAATACGCTCCAAATCTATTCCTACCCTTTTTTCTGAAATTGCAAGAGATGCAAACGGAAATGAATGTGTAATCGAAATAAACGCGTCCTTTGGAAATAAATATGGCTGACCGATGGTTTTGTAAAGAATTTTATGCTCCGGCATCAGCATTTTCAACATCTGGCGAATCATCAGGTATTCTTTCAGTTTCTTGGGATGATAATTTTCAATCTTGGTGAAGTTTTCAGTCTCTATCAGTTCCTCATGATTAAACCGGTCTTCTTCATCATATTTCCAAAAAAGGATGGTAGCGTGCTCGTCGGTAAAATCCTGATAGAAGGGCATAAAATATCTGCTTTTTAACCTTGCAAATTTGCAAAAGTTTAAGCAGAAAATCAAAATATTGGCTTGTTAAGTTCCTTTAATGTAACTCTTGTTACGTTTCTCCCCACCAAATCTGTCTAAATTTGCACAAAAGTTTTTTAAAAATGAAAATCATAATTATAGGCGGTGTTGCGGGAGGTGCAACTGCTGCAACCAGACTTAGAAGATTAAGCGAAGAGAACGAAATCATCATCTTCGAAAAAGGAGAATATGTAAGTTTTGCAAACTGCGGACTTCCCTATCATATCGGGGGAACGATTGACGACAGAAACAAACTTCTTCTTCAAACTCCTAAAAGTTTAAAAGAACGTTATAATCTTGATACAAGAGTTTCTACCGAAGTTCTTTCAATAAACAAAGAGGAAAAAACCGTTACGGTAAAAAATCTTAAAACAGGCGAAGAATACACCGAAACTTACGATAAACTTCTTCTTTCTCCAGGTGCAGAACCTATAAAACCACCTTTCGAAGGTATTGATTCTGATAAAATTTTCACGCTTCGCAATATTCCTGATATGGATAAAATTGTAGAGCAAACTAAAGACAAAAAAGGATTTGTAGTTGTTGGCGGTGGATTTATCGGACTTGAAATTGCTGAAAACCTTATTGAATTGGGCAAAAATGTTCGTTTGGTAGAACTGGGAAATCAGGTGATGGCTCCGGTTGATTTTGAATTTGCCAGCTTCATCCACAACAAAGCCAAAGAAAAAGGCCTGGAATTCCTTCTGAATACCGGTGTAAAAAGATTTGAAGACCACGACAATAAAATAAAAGTTTATCTGAACGACGAAAGTTTCCTTGAAACCGAAGCCGTAATCCTCGCCATCGGAGTAAAGCCGGAAACAACTTTAGCCAAAAATGCCGGACTTGAAATTGGTGAAACCGGAGGAATCTTAGTGAATGAATTTATGCAAACTTCCGACGAAAATATCTATGCTGTTGGAGACGCCATAGAAGTTGCCAACTATATCAACGGAAAAAAAGTTCTGATTCCTTTGGCTTGGCCTGCAAACAGACAGGGACGTTTGGTAGCTGATAATATCATCAACGGAAATCATTCTAAATATACAGGAAGTTTAGGTTCATCGATTCTGAAGTTCTTTGAACTTTCAGTTGCAGCAACGGGATTAAATGAAAAAATTCTGAAAAGAAATAATATTCCGTATAAAACCATTATGATTACAAAAGGGCACCACGCAGGATATTATCCCGGAGCAAAAGATGTTGTTCTGAAAGTGATCTTTGATGAAAAAGGCAGAATTTTTGGTGCTCAGGCAGTAGGTGAAGACGGCGTTGACAAACGAATTGACATCATCGCAACAGCAATAAAAGGAAATCTGAAAGTGCAGGATTTACAGGAAATCGAAATTACGTATGCGCCACCTTACAACTCTGCGAAAGATTTGGTAAATATCGCAGGATATGCCGCAGAAAATATTTTGAGCAGAGATTTAAAAGTCATCAATTATGATGAATTCAATGATTTCGTAAAAGAAAATAATGCTGTAGTTTTGGACGTAAGAACGCCGCAAGAACACGGAAGAGGAAATATCGAAAACTCTGTGAACATCAATGTTGATGAACTTCGTGAAAGAATTAATGAACTGGATAAAGATCAAACTTACGTGATTTACTGTCAGGTTGGACTTCGTGGTTATCTGGCAAACCGAATTTTAAGAAACAACGGTTTCAATAATGTGGTGAATCTTCAAGGAGGGTACAATCTTTGGAGCAGAGTTCACGCCGAAAAGAAACTTGAAATTGCTTAAATAAAAAGGATGGATAAAATATTAAACTGGATAAAGAAAAACGGAATATCTGCAGCACTGATTGCTTTAATCGTCGCCATGTTGGTTTTCCCGGATGTAAAAGCATGGATTATGAGGCAGTTTGCATCCACTGGTTTGCTGAATCCGAAAATTGAACAAACTCAGGAAACTGAAACAGAGGAAGCGGAAACCGTTGCCATTCTCCCGGAATTTATAGTTTCCGACTCCAAAGGTCTCGCAACAAACACTGCAGATCTAAACGGGAAAGTAGTTTTCATTAATTTTTGGGCATCATGGTGTCCACCATGCAGAGCCGAATTCCCTTCAATTCAGAAATTTTACGACAAGTATAAAGATAAAGAAAATATTGTTTTCTTAACCGTAAATATGGATGAAAAACCGGAATTAGGAATGCAGTATCTTGAAAAAGAAAAATACAGCATTCCATTTTTGGTTTCTTCTTGAAATGTTCCTCAGGAATATTTTAAAGGAGCTTTGCCAACAACGGTTATTCTTGATAAATCAGGAAAAATAAGAATGTTTCACGCAGGGATGGCCGATTACAGTACAAGTGCTTTCTACAGTGAAATCGACCAACTGATTGCTGAATAAAGAATTAAAATTCTAAATTTACATCAGAAACCTATGAAATGAAACTCACTAATAAAGATTACCTGTTCGTCACTTTGCAGATGATTCTGTTTGTAATCTATATTTTTGATGTTCTACCAAAGTTTAAAGTACCTGCATATCTAAGTTCTGCAGGTGTTTTTGTGGCTGTATCCGGCGTTGTAATTTCAGTTGTCGCAATGCTTAAACTCGACCAAAATCTCACTGCATTTCCTACTCCGAAAGCAAATTCCGAACTGGTAAGTTCAGGACTTTACAACATTATCCGTCATCCAATTTATACCGGTGTTATTCTGTTTGTGTTTGGATATGCTGTGTTTAAAATGTCAATATTCAAAATGATACTTGCCGTTCTTTTATTGATTTTGTTTTGGTTTAAAAGCAAATACGAAGAGAAGAGGTTACAGGAAAAATACAGCGGATATTCTGAATATCAACAAAAAACCGGAAGGTTCTTTCCGAAATTCTAATCAAAAAACCAACTTCCAAAGAAGATGGCTTTCAATCAATATATAGTAAACTTCAGTTAATTATTAGCAACCGCAGCTGTCTCCTTCCTTGTCTTTAATTCCGAATTTTTCCAGAATATTTCCAAGCAAACACCAGTTGGTAAATGCCGATTGAAAAAGGTTTGCGCCAACAAAACCGGTTAGCCAAAACCAGTTCTGATTTACATAAACTCCTAATAATACGCTTGCCAGGATCATTGTACCTGCTACTGCGTGAATGGTTCTTGTTTTCATATATTTTTCTTAAATTTTTTATTAATTGATTTGTTTGGCTCTTTTACAAAGATTTTTCAATCGCGATGCTTGCTACGTGAATTTTCGACTGAAATTCCTGCTTGGAATTAAATTTCTGAATGCGTTCGTAGATTAGATCCACAAAATTATCGTCCACAAAAACTGTATACATCAGGGAATCGCTTTCCGGAAGTCCTGCCGAGAACCAGTTCTCTGAAGAATGGCTGTCACCGTTTGCCTTTACGCCTCGTACATTGGAATAGGAAAAGGTTTTCACTCCGGAATGAATTAAGATGTCTTTGATGTTTTTTTCAAATTCTTCTATAGCTGTGATTAATAGTAGTTTCATTTTGTATTATTTTTTTTCTGATTAATTTTTGTTGAAAGTCACTGCCAATAAATTGAACAGTGACTTTCTTTACAAAAAAATTAAACTATGGTGTTTTGTTTTCTTCCTGGTCGTCGGATTCTGCAGCTGGTTCTTCCGGCTGAATTTCTTCTTCAATTATAGTTTCAGGATAATCGTACTCCGAAGCCATTTCTGCGTGAATCTTTTCCCATTTCTTTTTCTCAGTCATGTAGTAAATCAACGGCACTACCAACAGTGTAAGCACTGTAGAAACGATTGCTCCAAATACCAGCGAGATCGCCAATCCCTGGAAAATCGGGTCGAAAAGGATGATCACTGCTCCAATCACCACCGCACCTGTCGTCAAAAGAATTGGTGTGGTTCTTACGGCACCTGCATCGATAATCGCCTGTTTCATCGGCACGCCTTCGCTCAGACGGATTTCGATAAAGTCGATGAGCAGCACCGAGTTTCGTACCATAATCCCAGCCAACGCAATCATTCCAATGAATGAAGTTGCGGTGAAGAATGCGCCCAACATCCAGTGTCCAAGAACAATTCCTACGAGTGACAGAG
>CAZPQV010000035.1:0-3853 GCA_964588705.1 uncultured Chryseobacterium sp. | reverse complement strand
TGGCTACCATCATCACAATCGGTGTTTTAAAGTTTTGGAACCAACCTACAATCAGCATATAAATAATGATGATCACCACGGCGAACGCTGCTCCCAAATCGCGGAATACTTCCAAAGTAATCTGCCATTCTCCGTCCCATTTTACGGTGTAGTTACTTTCGTCTTTTGGCTGCTCCATATAAAGTTCGTTCAGTTCGTAACCTGCCGGAAGCTGAATGTTTTTCAGTTTTTCTTCCATTCCGAGGATGGCATAAGCCGGACTTTCGAGATCTCCTGCGATGTCTGCAAGTACGTACACTACCCTTCTTTGGTCTTTTCGGTATATACCTTTTTCAAGTTCGGTTCTTTCAACTTTGGTGATGTCGCTCACAGGCATCATATTGCCCATTTGTCCTTTCACTTTCAGTGCAGTAATTTCCTGAAGCGTTGATTTATCTGCGTTTTCCAGTTTCATTACCATATTTACCGGCTGATTTGATTTTTCATCATACAGCGTTGAAATCGGGTGTTCACCAAGAAGATAAGTGAGGTTTCCAACCAGTTGCTGTGGTGCAATTCCGTTCAGCATCGCTTTTTCGTTATCCGCGATAATCTTGAATTCGGTTTGAGGTGCTTCTACCATCCAATCGACATCTACCACATCTTCGGTTTTATTCAAAATTTTCTGAACCTCATCTGCAATTCTTACCTGCTCGTCGTAATTCGGACCGTATATTTCAGCCACAATCGTTGACAAAACCGGTGGTCCCGGCGGAACTTCTACAATCTTGATATTCGCATTGTATTTCTTAGCAATTTTCTGAATTTCAGGACGAATCATTTTTGCCACATCGTGCGACTGTTTTTTTCGTTCGCCTTTATCCAAAAGATTGACTTGAATATCCGCCGTATTGCTCGCACCACGCATATCGTAGTGACGAACCAATCCGTTGAACGTAATCGGTGCGGATGAACCGACATAATTCTGATAGTTCACCACTTCCGGAACGGTTCTCAGATATTGAGCTACATCTTTAGTAACGGCCGCCGTTTTCTCAAGTGTTGTTCCTTCCGGCATATCAATTACCACCTGAATTTCATTCTTGTTATCGAACGGAAGCATTTTCACTGCAACCCATTTCGTGAAGAATGCCAACATGGAAATCATCAGCAGAACTCCTGTAATTCCAAGCATTGTCCAACGTTTTTTACCGCTGTCGAGCAATGGCTGTTCAATTTTTTTATACCATTTGTAGATGAAGGTCGTTTCCAGTCCCTGCTCTTCTTTATGCTCCTGATCGTCTTTTACTTTTAGTAAATGATATCCTAAATACGGCGTAATCGTCAACGCAATAAACAGTGAAAGCAACATCGCAATCGAAGCACCAATCGGCATTGGTGACATATACGGCCCCATCATTCCAGACACGAATGCCATCGGAAGAATCGCCGCAATGACGGTGAAAGTTGCCAAGATTGTCGGGTTCCCCACTTCATTAATCGCATAAATGGCGGCCTGCTTAAACGGCAGTTTCTTCATGTGGAAGTGTCTGTGCATATTTTCGGCGATGATGATACTGTCGTCCACCACAATTCCCACCACGAAAACGAGGGCAAAAAGCGTAATTCTGTTTAGCGTATAACCAAGGAAATAATAACTGAAAAGCGTGAGCGCAAACGTCAGCGGAACCGAAAGGAACACGACCAAACCACCTCTCCATCCCATGGCAAGCATCACCAAAATGGTCACCGCAATAATCGCCACAGCAAGGTGAAGCAACAGTTCGGATACTTTATGTGAAGCGGTTTCACCGTAGTTTCTCGTTACTTCTACGTGAACATCATCCGGAATTAAATTCTTCTTTAAGCCATCAACTTTCGATAAAATTTCATCTGAAATCTTCATGGCATCGGCACCTTTCACCTTGGAAACCGCCAATGTTACTGCTGGATACTCTGCCTGATTTTTCTGTCCGGCTTCTGTATGTTTTCCAAAGCCCATGCTCACATAATTGGCCGGCGTTGAAGCGCCATCCACCACTCTTGCAATCTGTTTCAGATAAACCGGCATATTTGCGGAAGTGCCTACCACAAGGTTTTCTACATCATCTTTTGAAGTGAGAAACTGACCTGTAGTCAGCAGATATTCCTCATCATTGCTCACGAAACTTCCACTTTGGGAACTTCCGTTGTTCGCCTGAATCATCTGCATCACGGAAAGTGCATCTACATTACTTTCCGCCATTTTTTCCTTGTCGAGAATCACCTGAAGCTGTCTTGGCTGTCCGCCAATCACATTCGTGAGCGAAACATCTTTTACTTTTTTGATTTCCGAAGCGAGTTCTTCCGTCATCTGGCGAAGCTGATAGCCGTCGTAGTTTTCACTCCACAGCGTCAGTCCCAACATCGGAACATCGTCGATAGAACGTGTTTTTACAATCGGTTCATAAACGCCTTTCGGGAACATCATTTTGTTCTTCATCAACTCATCGTAGAGTTTTACGTAAGAACGTTCGGTATCTTCGCCAACATAGAACTGAACGATAATCATCGCTTTTCCGTTCATCGCCATTGCGTGAATATGCTCCACACCTTTGATGTTGGCTATAATTTTTTCAAGAGGTTTTACCACGCGGTTTTCTACTTCCGAAGGGCTTGCTCCGGGATAGCCCACCATCACATCGGCCATCGGAACAATAATCTGCGGTTCCTCTTCTCTTGGTATCAGTGTCGAACTGTATGTACCGATAATCATCAACGCAATCATCAACAGAATGGTGAGTTTTGAATTGATGAAAAATTCGGCGATACGTCCTGCGAATCCTTTTTCCATAATACCTGTTGTGCATTTAGCACAAATTAATTTTTAATTTATTCAAACTTCTTTTGAATACGAAGAAATTTAGATATTGAATCATCGTAAAAGAAGTTATTTTCGATACTATTCTTGTTGCTAAACCTTGAAATGTTTTTGCAAAGTTGGTGTTGATTGTGAACTGTCCGCACAATTGCGAGATATTGGTCTCAATTCTCTTTCTAATCTTTGATTTCATTCTTGAAAACTCTACAAAATCATGTTGGTTTTTACGCATCGGAACTGAAAGATTTATCCTAGAATAGTTGAATAAATCCATCTGAATTTCTTTGCTAATATATCCTCTATCTCCTATTAACAGGCAATTCTGAAAATTTTCTTTAATATCATTAAGGTAATTAACATCATGGACATTTGCAGGTGAAAAATCGAAAGAATGAAAGATTCCATTCTTGTCGCAAACCGCATGAAGTTTATAGCCAAAATATCTTGACTTCTGTGCAGCACAATATCCAAAAGAAGGTTTAATTTCATCTGTCGTGCAGATTGCCGAGCGATTTGCTCTACTAATTTTGCATATTTCAATTGGTGTTGAATCCACAATAAATACATCGGTAAAATCTGCAAACTTGCCACTTAAAGTCTCTCTGATTTTTTCAATGTAGGGTAAAAGTTTTCTCTTTCTTTTATTATAGACGCTTCTTTCAATTTTTCCATCCAAGACAGTTCCTGAAATGCATCTAAATAGCTGTAATTCAGAGTTAATTGACATATACTCTGCAGTAATATTAAGTGCTACAAGTTCCAAATCAGACATTTTTGGAAGCCTAATTTGCTTGTTTGTAGTAATATGTTTACAAGTATTTGTCAATTCTTTTAAAATAATTTTGTAATTTTGAATGAGATTGTTCATATATACAATTGATTGGTAGTCAATTAAATATACGATTTTTTAATCAAATGGACAATCTTTTTCTTTATTAATTCCTAAATGCACAACAGGTTTTTTTACTTAAAGTTTTATGTTTTTTATAAAAGTTCTCTTTACCAAAATATTGA
>CAZPQV010000034.1:0-22383 GCA_964588705.1 uncultured Chryseobacterium sp. | reverse complement strand
ATTTTAGTTATATTAAAAATGTCAGAAGATTTCTTCTGACATTTTTTTGATTGGTTAATGACAATATAATTTTATCTGCGATTTTTTCTAAAAAAGTTTTAAAAGAAAAAATTGGAAAAAACAGTTAAAAATTGACCTTCAGAAATACCCTTAAAATCAATTTTCTATTTTTTTTCGATAATATATATCAAACTCGAAAATTCGCCGGTTTTTGATGCTTTAAAATTAGAAATTGCTCCGATAATCCCACCTTTAATCCACGAAAATGGATTTTTTCTGTATTTTTCACTTAATATTGAAATATAGAACGAATCGAGTAGGAGGGGTTTAATTTTTTTGAGTTTCCATTTTTCGGAGTTGAATAATTTTTCCATTCCTGATTTTGAGAAATGAAAAATGTGTCGGGGAACATCGTAAGCCGCCCAAAATTCTTTATAATTTTTAGCATCATAAGAAGTATGGTTTGGAACAGCAATGATTAGTAAACCATTGATATTCAGTTTATTATAAAAGGTATTTAATATATATTCCTGATTATCAATATGTTCGAATACATGCCAGAGCGTTATAACATCTAAACTGTTATTTTCTACTTCAGAAATATCAGAGATAATTTTGGTTTTGTTAACTTTTTTTTGTGCTGCAGTTCTTGCAGAATGATTTGGTTCGAAACCTAAAGTCTGAAAATCTTCTTCAATATATTTTATAAATTCTCCTGCACCACAACCGTAATCTAAAATTTTTGCATTGCGGAATGTTTCTTTTGCAACGATATTTCTTTTATAGTTAAGATTAAAAGACTGAGCAAATTTGTAAACTTTTTCTTTCAAGCTTCCGCTGTCCTGATGATGAGAAATATAATCTTTACTCTCATAATATTTTTCAATATTCGGAGGAATTGGATTTGTTTTTAATATACCGGGAATGTTAGTTTCAACTAAACTAAATTTTTCCTGTGTCAGAAAGTGATCTTTAACTTCCATTAAAAATATCGAATTTGCATCAATGTTTCACGTGAAACATTTTGATATTATCTTCCTAAATAAATTAATAATACATTGATATCGGCAGGGGAGACACCACTGATTCTTGATGCCTGCGCAATAGTTTTTGGTTTTACCGACATCATCTTAGTTTTTGCTTCAGCAGATAATGAAGCAATCTTTGAAAAATCGAAATCTTCCGGTATTTTGATATTTTCCATCCTGTGAAGTTTTGCTACATTTTCTCTTTCTTTATCAATATATCCTTTGTATTTGATGTTAATTTCTGCCTGCTCGCGAACTTCATCTTCGTATTTTTCTGAAACTTCTTTGATAAAATCAATTTCATCCAGTTTTTCTAAGGTCATATTTGGACGTGTAAGAATTTGAGATGCTCTGTATGCCTGATCAACAGGGGAGGACTCAATGGTTTCCAATACCGGATTGATGATTCCTGGTTTAAGAGAAGTCTCTCTTAAAAAGTCCTCCAATTCTTTTGATTTATTTATTTTCTCTTCTACTTTTCTTAAACGGTCTTCTTTGGCTAAGCCAATATTATATGATTTTTCAGTAAGTCTGATGTCTGCATTATCCTGCCTTAAAAGAAGTCGGTATTCAGCTCTAGAAGTGAACATTCTGTACGGCTCTTCGGTTCCTTTCGTAATTAAATCATCTATGAGAACACCTATATATGCTTCATCACGGTTTAGAATAAATTCCTCTTTACCATGAACTTTATTATGTGCATTTATGCCTGCTATTAATCCCTGTCCGGCAGCTTCTTCATATCCGGTTGTCCCGTTTATTTGACCTGCAAAATAGAGGTTTTCAATCAGTTTTGTTTCAAGGGTATGATTCAATTGGGTAGGAGGGAAGTAGTCGTATTCAATAGCGTAACCTGGTCTGAAAACTTTCGCTTTTTCAAACCCCGGGATTTGATGCATTGCCTTGATTTGCACTTCTTCGGGAAGTGAAGAGCTAAATCCATTGACATAAATTTCAATGGTTCTCCAACCTTCAGGCTCTACAAATAATTGATGTCTTGTTCTTTCTGCAAAACGATTGATTTTATCTTCGATACTCGGGCAATATCTTGGTCCCAAACTCTGTATAGTACCGTTGAACATTGGACTTCTGTCGAATCCTTCACGCAGAATTTCGTGAACGGTTTCGTTGGTGTATGTGATGTGACAGCTTAGTTGATTTTGTAGTTTTGGAGTATCCAAATAGGAGAATTTTCCTGGGTTTTCATCGCCTTTTTGTTCTTCCATTTTGGAATAGTCCAAAGTTCTTCCGTCCACTCTTGGAGGAGTACCTGTTTTCATTCGTCCGGCGTCAAAACCCAGTGATACAAGCTGTTCCGTGATGCCAAATGCACGCGGTTCACCCATTCTTCCACCACCTAACTGTTTGTCTCCCACGTGAATTAAACCATTTAAAAATGTTCCGTTTGTAAGAACTACAGATTTTGCTTTGATCTGAATTCCAAGTGATGTAACAACACCGGCAACACGGTTATCTTTAATTATAAGTGTTTTCACCATATCCTGGAAGAAATCAAGATTTGGTGTGTTTTCCAGCGCTATTCTCCACTCCTCTGCAAACAGCATTCTGTCGTTTTGTGTTCTTGGAGACCACATTGCAGGACCTTTAGACAGATTAAGCATCTTAAACTGTATTGCAGATTTATCCGCAATAATCCCTGAGTAACCACCTAAAGCATCTATTTCGCGGACAATCTGGCCTTTTGCAATTCCTCCCATTGCTGGATTGCAGCTCATTTGCCCGATGGTTTGCATATTCATCGTTACCAATAGAGTTTTCGAACCTAAATTGGCAGCTGCAGCAGCAGCTTCACAACCGGCGTGACCACCGCCTACAACGATAACATCATATATTTCACTAATCATATGTTTCTGATAAATAATGAATAAAATTAGTAATGTTTCACGTGAAACATTTTGAGAAAATTCAATAACTGATCCTTCGTAGCCCCGATCGCAGCGGAAATCCTTTTATTTTTCTTACATATAAGGAAAAGTAAAAGATTGCAGAGTAGAGCGGGAAAAAGCTTCTAAAAAACAGATAAATAGAAATCTTCTTTGCTTCGCATTACGGAAATTTCTTCTTCAGTTTTGTCTTTATATCCGCAAAGATGAAGAATACCGTGGGCCAAAACCCTGCGAAATTCGTCTTCGAAATTTTTGGACAGTAATGAAGCGTTTTCCGAAATGCGCTGCAAAGATACAAAAATGTCACCACTGATGGTTTTACCTTTTACATAATCGAAAGTGATGATATCTGTATAATAATCGTGTTGCAAATAATCTTGGTTGACCTTCAGCAAATACGCATCATCACAGAGAATATAGGTGATTTCGCCGACCTTTTTCTGTTCAGAATTAATAATATTCTTGATCCAATGTTCCGTGTTTGGATGGATGAAAATTTCGTCTATATTTTCGAAAAAGAACTGTATCATTTTAGAACCAATGGCCAAGAATTACCGAAATAATCCCTGTGTTTTCTTTGTTGAATGCTTTACTGTAATTAAGTTTTATCTGTCCAAAAGGGGATTTGTATCCTCCGGTGATTCCGGCAGAAGAGTGTTTTATACTGAAAACATCATCAACCTCAATATTATCAAACACTGTTGCAACACTGATATGCGGAATTACATAGAAATTTTTATGAACTTTAAACTGAAAATGATTGCTGGTCTCGATAATATTTCGGTCGCTCACCTGTCCAAATTCATAACCAGGAAATCTAACAAAGTTGCCAAGATTCTGCATAAAGATACCGCCAATTCTGTAATTATAGAAAGGACTAAGATTTTCACCAATTGTAAAACCTGCAAATACGGTAATTCTGTTTGAGTACCAGGCATTGATAGGAAAACTGATTCTTAAATCTGCTTTTGCCTGCAGTGGTTTTTCCTGCGAATCATCCGATAGAATATCGATGAGCTTTCCTTCAGCATTGAGATAAAACCCTTTTGTAGGAAAGTTTTTATCGTTTTGGGAATCACTTTTAATGAAAATATAAGGATTGATAAAGTTTTTGTTATTAGTAGCAGTAGTTGCTGTGATTTTTCTCTCGTAATAATCATGGCTGATACCTCCTCCAATAGCATATTTATCGCGCCAAACCGACTGTATAAATACATCGTTTCTGAACCATTTCCAATTTTCATAAATGTTTGAATACGCATCTTTCAGGTCGAAATTCATACCTGAAGCATACACACCAAATCCCGGAATATAGCCGTTGTCAATAAAATAATTGAAGTAATATCGTGGTTTATCACCAACCACAAAATCGAGAGAAATGGTTGAATTTCGGAATAAGAGTCTTTTTGCAGTAGCGTTTACTAATAAACCGGTTTTGAAAATTTCATCATAATGAAGACCGAATTTTAAGAAAAACCGTGTATCATCCTCAGTGACATTGAGTTGTAAAATATTTTTATCCTGAGCGGTGATGATATCATAATTGATAAGATAATAGTTATTGGTAGCGTAAAGCTTATCTATTTTTTTATTGATACTGCCATAAGTTTGGGTTGATGGCAGTTTTATTCCCATTTTCCCCTGTATATAACTTTTGTTAAAAATGTGATTATTCAACACAACAAGACTGTCAATTTTATAAACATTAGAGAAAATAGAATTGATTGGAGCTCTGAGAACCTGAATATTACGCTTTGGCAGTTGATCCAATACATTAACATATTTTTTCGCTTCCTGATGTCCGGAAACCAATATCTTTTCCTTATCGCTGTAGCTTGTAGCCGTCATCCCGGATAAATCGGGATGAATGTTGATATCCGTATATTTATATTGGTTTTTGGTTTCTTTTTGTATGCCGAAATCAATAACCTGATTGAGAATTGCAATCAAGGAATTCAGATCCTCTTTCATTGCCAGCCCCTGACTTAGATCAACACCAATAACGATATCCATTCCTTTGTCTTTCAATGGTTTGGAAGGATAATTTACCGTCATAGCGCCATCAATATACAGGCTGTCTCCAATTTTCACCGGATCCATCAACGACGGAAAAGCAGAACTCGCCATGATTGAACTTACCAGATCTCCTTTCTCAAAAATTTCCATCTTTCCGCTTTCCAAATTGGTAGCAATACACATGAAAGGAATGGGTAATTTAGAGAAATCATCAACGTTTGATACGTTTTTGAAAAGCTCTTTGAGCATGTAAATATTCTTCTGTCCTGTAGAAATTGCTTTAGGAAGTACGTTTATTTTACCGTCTTTTATCGGAACGGTAAGCAGATATTTATCTACCGATTTATTGAAGAAAGTAGTTTCCTGACGTGTTTTTTCGTTGGCAATCAGTGTGTAGAAATCCGTTTCCATAACGATTTTCTCGATGTCTTTAGCTGTATAACCGGAAGCGTAGAGCCCACCAACAATGGCACCCATGCTGGTACCGGAAACATAATCCACTTTAACACCGAGAGAATCCAGAACCTTAAGAACGCCAATGTGTGCAAAACCTTTGGCGCCACCACCGGATAATGAAAGTCCAATTTTTGGATTTGAAGGAATAACTAAGCCTTCCTTTACCTGAGATTTTAAAGGAAATATGAGAAAAATGATGAAAAATATCTGAAGAAATTTTTTCATTTAGTTCTTAATATATATTCTTTTCACACGGCGTGAAATTGAAGTTAATACTTCGTAAGGTATTGTTTTACAATATTCTGCAAATTCTTCTAATGTAGGATTTGAATTAAAAATAATAACTTCTTCACCCTCTTTTACGTTCATTTCGCCAATATTCAGCATCATCATATCCATACAAACATTCCCCACGATCGGAACCAGTTGTTTTTGAATACCAACATTTCCTACGCGATTACCTATCAGTCTCGGAATACCGTCTGCATAACCAACGGGAATTGTTGCAATTTTTGTATCCTCTTCTGCAATAAATCTTCTGCTGTAACCAACACTTTCGCCTTTTTTAACATCGGAAATTTGTGAAACAACAGTTTTGAAGCTCACTGCATTCTGAAGGAGCGGTCTAATTTCTGCATTTGACGTAATCCCCACCATTCCAATCCCAATTCTTACCATATCGAATTGATAATCAGCAAAATTAGTAATTCCCGAGGAATTCAGAATATGTCGGATTGGCTGATATTTTAAGCCTGAAATAAATTGCGTTGTGATTCTGTCGAAAGTTTTAATTTGTTCCAAAGCATAATCTCGTTCTTCCGGGATATCGGAAGTAGAAAGATGGCTGAATACAGATTTTACCTTCACATTTATGGATTTCAACTTTTGCGTAAGATTAGTGATTTCATTTTCCTTAAAACCAAGACGATGCATTCCGGTTTCAATCTTTATATGGATAGGATAATCACCATCATATCCTGAATTTTTCAACTGCTCGAAGAAAAGTTCCAAAACGCGGAAACTGTAAATTTCCGGCTCAAGATTATATTCAATAATGCTCTTATAACTGTGCTGCTCCGGATTCATTACCATAATTGGTGTGGTGATTCCGTTTTTACGCAAATCCACACCTTCGTCTGCATATGCAACTCCAAGATAATCAATATGATGATGTTGTAAAAATTCTGCAATTTCATATCCTCCCAAACCATAGGAAAATGCCTTTACCATTGCCATCATTTTGGTTTCCGGTTTCAACAGACTTTTATGAACGTTGATGTTGTGAAGAATTGCATTAAGATTTACTTCAAGAACGGTATCGTGCTTCTGAAGTTCAAGGTGATTTTTTACCTGTTCAATCTCAAATTTTCTTGCACCTTTTAGTAGAATTAAAGAATTTTCAATTTGGTTAAGTTCAATACTATCAATCAGTTGATGAGTGTTATTGAAAGTATGAGTTTCAGGATTGAAGAGATTCTGAAATCTTGTAATTTCTTTGCCAATCAGAAAGAGTTTATCAAACTTCTGTTCGTTGGTTAATCTTGCAACTTCTCCATAAAACTCGGAAGTATTTTTTCCTTCAATGAAATCTGTTAGAACCAGAACTTTTTTATCCTTATTGTATTCGTTGATAAACTGAAAAGCAATTGTTAAAGAATCAAGATCCAGATTATAAGAGTCATTGATAATCAGATTGTTTCTAACACCATTTACGCTTTCCAGACGCATTTCCACAGATTTTAAAGTATTTAGTTTTTCGATGATTTTCTCATTTTCAAAACCAAAGTATTTCAGAACCGCAATTACACAGAGTGCGTTACTGAGCGTTGCTTCATCTCTCTGATTTGCGGGAAAAGAAAATGTTTCCTCATCAAAATATCGGACCGAAATCTGTTCGTTTCTATCCTTCCAGTTATTGATAATTTTCACATCATTATGGTCCTTAAAACCAAAAGAAACTAGATTTTTATCTGAGTATTTTTGTTTTATTGATTGATAAACAACATCGTTATCCCCATTGAATATGATAGTTTCGGAATTTTCAAACAGTGTAATTTTTTCATCTATCAACTGCTTTTCATCTACAAAATTGGCGATATGTGCAGAACCGATATGCGTGAGAACCCCAATTTTCGGACTGAAAATATATTCAAGTTTCTGCATTTCTGAAGGTTTGGAAATTCCAACCTCAAAAATTCCGATTTGGTGGTTTTGATTGATCTGAAGTAAAGAAATCGGCAAACCAATCTGAGAATTGAAACTTTTCGGACTTTTCACCGTTTTATAATCATTCCAAAGACTCTGATTGAGCCATTCTTTTACAACCGTTTTTCCATTACTTCCGGTAATTCCAATGGTTTGCAGGTTTGGACACTGTTCAAGATGATATTTTGCCAATTTTTGGAGAAATCCCACTGAATTTTCAGTAATAATCCATGTGATGTCTTCAATATCAGCAGTTTTATGTTCAGAAATAATAATTTTAATTCCTTTTTCAATTGTGGATGCAATATATTTTTCCCCGGAGTTCTTTCCAGTATTAATGGCAAGAAATGCAGTACCCGATGTTGAGTAGATATTTCTGCTGTCGAAAGCAATGTTTTTCACCAAAATTTCTCCATCTCCAAACAGTTTCGATTTGGTAATTTCAGCAAGTTGTTTGGTTGTGTAATTCATTGATAATAGATAAACTATTATTTTTTATTTATAACATCTTCCACAAATACTTTACGGCTTACGGCTTCATAGCTTTCGGTTTCACCGAGCTCTACCAAGTCTTTGCCATCAGAAATTCTCATGGAATAATTTGCAAGATTTCCCGTTTTTCGGCAAATCGCATGTACTTTTGTAACATATTCTGCGGTTGCCATCAGATTTGGCATCGGTCCGAATGGTCGTCCCATAAAGTCCATATCCAAACCGGCAATCACTACGCGCACCCCATTATTTGCCAGTTGATTGGCAACTTCTACAATGCCTTCATCAAAAAACTGCGCTTCATCAATCCCAACCACATCGCAGGTCGATCCCAAAAGAAGAATTTCGTTCGAACTTTCAACAGGTGTACTTCTTATTTTGTTTTGGTTATGCGATACTACTTCCACATCATCGTACCTTGTATCTATTTTCGGCTTAAAAATTTCAACATTCTGTCCGGCCATTTCTGCACGCCTCAAACGACGGATAAGTTCTTCGGTTTTTCCCGAGAACATCGAGCCGCAAATCACTTCCATCCATCCGCTTTGCTTCGCGTGATTTATTGTATTTTCTAAAAACATTTGTTAAATTAGCCGTAAGTTTGAACTTTCAAAAATAATGAAAAATTAATAAGATTCTGCTATGCAAAACATCGAAGAAATTCGTCATAAATATTTTATAGAATGTAAGAAAATCATTTCTGAACTGCTATATATAGAGAATTACGAAAGTTTAATTGAAAATAAATTCAAAGTTGAGGAACTGACTGAGAAAATTTCTTTCCTGAAGCTTTTAAATGAAAATCCTGAACTTTTTAATGTTCAGACCAGTGAAATTATAAATGAAGCAGAGCTTCCAGGTTCTGCTTTTTATTCTGAAGAATTGGAGAATATCGTTGGAGAAGAATTGGTTGATGAGGAAGAATTTTACGAAGAAACTACTGCTGAAGAGACAGCTCCTGTTTTTGAATTTGCTTTAAATGAAGAGCCTGTTACCGATGCTGTTGAAGAACCAACCGCTTTGGAAGAGACAGAAACTTTAGTTGTAAATGAAGAACCAATAGTTTCTGAAGTTGTTGAATTAGAAGAGGTTGCAAAAAAAGAATTGATTTTGGAAGCCACTCACAGTGAGGAAGCTTACGAAAGAAATGTTGCTGAAATTGAGAAATCGATAGATGAGGAAGAAGACCGCAGAAAGATTGTTGATTTCGAAAAACATGAAGAGCCAGCCGAAAAAGAAGAAATTTTTGAAGAAACGGTGGTGCAGAAAAAGCCTGCTGAGAAGAAATTTAAACTCGCTCATATCAAAGGGTTGAAAAGCGTTCAGTCACTTTTTGACGACGATCCGCTTGAAAATGAAACTCCTTTGGAAGAACTAAAACCAGCAGGAAGCATTCTCAAGAGTAATGTTCGTACCGATTTCATGGAGGCAGAAAAGCCAAAACCGGAATTCAAGCTGGATTTGAACGACAGAATTGCCTTTACAAAAGTACTTTTCAACGGTAGCCAAACGGATCTTAATGAAGCTGTTACAACTTTGAACAGTTTTAAAACCCTTGAAGAAGCAAAAGAGTATTTGAGCGATATTTATTATAAAAAGAATTGGAAAAAAGCAGACGAATACGCTCAGCGCTTATGGTCCTTGGTAGAAAACAAATTTCAGTAATTGATGGACTGAGTAATGGAAACATCCAGCACCCAGCATCCAGCATCCAGCAATAATTTATGATTAAAAATATTTCAGATTTTCACAACGTTTTCTTCATTGGCGTAGCCGGCGTTGGGATGAGTGCTATTGCACAATACCTGAAGGGAATTGGGAAAGATGTGGCAGGGAGTGACCGCTATTTTCATCCCGGTGAATACAACAAAACCAAAGAACAGCTTGAAGCGGAAGGCATCAAATGTTTCCTACAGGACGGTAGTGGAATTAATGAGAACACTGATCTTATCGTAGTTTCTACAGCAATTGAAGACACTGTTTTTGAAGTACAGAAAGCTAAAGAGCTTAATATTCCGATTATCAAAAGAAGCGAGCTTCTGGCAATCATAGCAAAAAGTAAAAAGACCGTTGCTGTTGTGGGAACTTCAGGTAAATCAACGGTTTCAGCAATGTTGTTCCAGATTTTGGTGGATGCCGGTTTGGAACCTTCTATCATTTCCGGAGCAGGACTCACGAGAATTATCAAAGAAGGGAAAATTGGGAATGCCGCCGTTGGAAAAGGAGATTGGCTCATTATTGAAGCCGATGAAAGCGACGGTTCCGTTATACAGTATGAACCTGAAATTGGCTTACTTCTCAACATTGATAAAGATCATCAGGAAATTGATGAACTGATTGATTTATTTACGCAGTTTAAAAATAATACTAAGGGTTTATTCATTGTAAATCAGTCTAATGCATTAGCTAAAACACTCTCTGCGAATTTTCGACAGGATTTTGGTTTTGAGGATGAAAATGCCGAATATACCGTTACTGATTTCAAGCAGTCGGGTTTCGAACTGTCATTTCGTGTGCATGGACAATTGGTGCTGATGCAGTCAATCGGGAGACACAGTGCAGAAAATGCAGCCGCAGCCATCGCAGTAGCTCATCAAATAGGAGTTGATTTGAAAGTTTGCGCAGATTCGCTTGAACATTACGAAGGAATTTACCGCCGACATCAAATTCTCGGACAGAAAAATGGAATCTGGGTAATCGACGATTATGCTCACAATCCGGCGAAATGTGCCGCAAGTATCAGTGCTTGTCAGCCTTTAGCAGAAAAAGTAGTGGCGTGGTTTCAACCTCATGGTTACGGACCGACACGCTTTTTAAAGAAAGATTTCGTAGATGAAATATCTGCCGTATTACGACCGCAGGATGAAATCTGGATGAGCGAAATTTTTTACGCCGGAGGAACGGCTGTGAAAGATATTTCTGCCAATGATTTAATTGAAGATATCAAAGCAAAAGGTAAAAATGCATATTTCGTTGAAAATAGAGATGAACTGTTGGAAAAACTGCGACCAAATTTAGGCGAAAATTCAGTTCTGTTACTGATGGGAGCACGGGATCCAAGTTTGGAACATTTCTGTAAGAATTTGTTCGATGAATTATAATTAAAAATCTGCGAAATCTGCGGGAGAAACCATGAGCGGCACTTTATATTTCGTCCCCACACCAATCGGGAATTTAGAAGATATGACTTTCAGGGCAATCAATGTTCTGAAAGAAGTGGATTATATCCTTTGCGAAGACACCCGAACATCCGGAATCCTGCTGAAACATTACGAAATATCAAAACCAACCAGGTCGTATCATCTTCATAATGAGCACGCTGCTACGGAAAAAGTGATTGGTGATTTGAAAAACGGACAGAATATTGCCATTATTACCGATGCCGGAACGCCGGGAATTTCGGATCCGGGATACTTATTGGCGAAAGCAGCAGCAGATGAAAATATCGAAATGATTTGTCTGCCGGGAGCAACAGCTTTTGTGCCGGCGCTTGTCGTTTCTGGCTTACCGAATAATGAATTTCTTTTTGCAGGGTTTTTACCTCAGAAAAAAGGTCGTCAAACCAAGCTTAAACAGCTGGCAGAAGAAAAGAAAACCATTGTGCTGTATGAAAGTCCACATAAAATAAATACTACTTTGGAGCAAATCAAAGAGTTTTTCGGCGATGAAACTAAAGTCAGTTTAAGCCGTGAAATTTCAAAAAAATTTGAAGAAACCAAAAGGGGAACCATTAACGAACTGATTGAATTTTCGAAAAGCAAAACTTTAAAAGGGGAAATCGTTCTTATTGTGAATAATTCAATTTAATTACCTTTGATAAAACATTAGAAAAATAACATCAATTATATGAAACTATTAGAAGGAAAAGTAGCGCTCATCACTGGCGGAACCAGAGGAATCGGGAAGGGAATTGTGGAAACGTTTGCGGCGCAGGGAGCGAAAGTAGCGTTTACCTATGCAGGTTCTGTAGAAAAAGCGAAGGAAGTAGAAAACGCTTTAGGAGGAGTGACTCAAATTAAAGCATATCAAAGTGATGCATCGGATTATGATGCTGCTCAAAAGTTGGTAGATGATGTTTTGGCGGAGTTTGGACAGATTGATATCCTCATCAATAATGCTGGAATTACGCGCGATAATCTGATGCTGAGAATGTCAAAAGAAGATTGGGACACCATCATCAAAGTCAACCTGGATTCTGTTTTTAATCTCACAAAAGCGGTAATCAAGCCAATGATGAAAGCAAAAAGCGGATCCATCATCAATATGACTTCGGTAGTTGGTGTGAAAGGAAATGCCGGACAAGCCAATTATGCTGCTTCTAAAGCCGGAGTTATAGGATTTTCGAAATCGATTGCGTTGGAATTAGGTTCTAGAAATATTCGTTGTAATGCGATTGCGCCCGGATTTATTGAAACAGAAATGACCGGAGCTTTAGATGAAAAAACGGTTCAGGGTTGGAGAGATTCTATTCCTTTGAAGCGTGGCGGACAACCGGAAGATGTGGCGAATGCCTGCGTATTCCTTGGAAGCGATTTATCCGGATATATCACCGGACAGGTGCTGAATGTGGACGGCGGAATGCTGACGTAAGACGAAAATTATTTAGATATTCACCTTGCCAAAGTTCTAAACTTTGGCAAAATTGTTTTTAATACAGATATATGATAATCAATAATAAAGAATACCTTAATCCACTATTCGTCTTCGCAATGAAAGACGAAGCCGCCAATGAATTTGATGATGTAAAAACCATTTTCACAGGTTTGGGAAAAATCAATGCTGCCTATGAACTGATGAAAGAAATTTCAGTAAAGAAACCTGACATCGTGATCAACCTTGGAACGGCAGGCAGCAATGTATTCAAGAAAGGAGATGTAATCTGCTGCACCGGTTTTGTTCAAAGGGATATGGATGTATCTGAATTGGGCTTTGAAAAGTATAAAACACCATTTTCGGATGAAGATCCAATTGTAGTTTATAGTTTGAAAATGAATGGATTACATAAAGGAATCTGCGGTACGGGTGACAGTTTTGAAACCGATCACAAAACGCACATTTACAACGTTGTTGATATGGAAGCCTACGCTCTTGCCCTCATCTGTAAAAGAGAAAACATTCCCTTTCTGAGTCTGAAATATATTTCTGATGGTGCTGATGATTCAGCAGCTTCGGATTGGACGGAAGAGGTGAGGAAGGCGGCAAAAGCTCTTAGAAAAGTTCTTCTCCTTTAATAATCCTTCAAGGATTCAAAATCCTTGAAGGATTGATTGGTATTTTTAATCATTAAAAATCTGATTCTCCTGCTCCTGAACTCGGATAAAAGTCGTTCTTTTCGAAAGTTCACGTAAAGTAACCGCACCAACATAAGTGCAGGTGGATCTTACGCCGCCTAAAATATCTTTCACGGTTTCGGCAACGGCACCTTTGTACGGAACTTTTACGGTTTTTCCTTCGGAAGCACGGTATTCCGCAACACCGCCGGAGTGTTTGTCCATCGCGGTTTTAGAGCTCATTCCGTAGAACAGTCTGTACATTTTTCCATGTTCTTCAATCATTTCGCCGCCGCTTTCGTCGTGGCCGGCAAACATTCCGCCGAGCATTACAAAATCTGCACCGCCGCCGAAAGCTTTCGCCACATCACCCGGAACTTTGCAACCGCCGTCGCCAACGATATGACCTTTTAAACCGTGTGCAGCATCGGCACATTCGATAATGGCTGAAAGTTGCGGATAGCCGACACCGGTTTTCACGCGCGTGGTACAAACAGAACCGGGACCAATGCCCACTTTGATGATATCGGCACCGGCGAGCAGAAGTTCCTCCACCATTTCTCCGGTCACCACATTTCCGGCGATAATTACTTTATCAGGGAAATTTTTTCTGATTCGTTTTACAAATTCAACGAAATATTGCGAATAACCATTGGCCACATCAATACATAAAAACTGTATTTTCGGCTGCTGGTCGCAAATTTTCTTAATCTTTTCTTCATCCGATTTACCAGTTCCGGTGCTCAGCGCGATAAAATTGTAGAACTCGTCGGATTTATCTTTTAGATATTCAGTCCATTCCTCAATCGAATAATGTTTGTGAATGGCGGTGATAATTTTTTCCTTCGACAGCGCATCGGCCATTTCAAAAGTACCGACGGTATCCATATTTGCCGCGATTATGGGCACGCCTTTCCATTTTTTTCCAGTATGCAGAAAAGTAAATTCGCGTTCCAAAGAAACTTCTGATCTTGATTTCAGCGTGGATCTTTTCGGTCGGAACATCACGTCTTTAAATCCCAGTTTTATATCGTATTCAATGCGCATAGTGATAATTTAAGTCAAGTAAAATTAGTAAAATTCTTAAAAATAAGGTTGCACAACGAGCAGCAAACCAATTAAAATCAGACTGATATACACATATTTCAGAAAAGTCCCGTCTTTCAACTGGTGATTCAAATATCTTCCCAGAAATATAGCCGGAATAATCACTGGAATCGACATCAGGAAATATTGGGTGACATCTGCAATCCACAGTCCTTCGTACCAATAGCCAATCATCGCAATGATGCTTGCCGGAAGGAAATAGGCCTGAAGCGTTGCTCTGAAATATTTGGCCGTCCATCGTCGCATATTGCCGTAAACCACAAGCGGTGGACCATTTAAACCATAAGCACCGCCTAAAACACCCGAAAGAAAACCGCATACAAACAGCCACATTTTGTTGTCGCTCTCCAGTTTAAAATTATTTTTTGTGAAAAGCGCGTACAGCGAATACAGAATAATCAAAATTCCGAGAACTGTTTTGGTCAGATTTTCATCAGCGTGAATCAGTAATAGAACACCAAGGGGAATTCCGATTGCGGCAAAAATTATCAGCCATTTGGCACTATTGAAATGAATCTGTTTTCGGTCCTGAACCACGACCACTCCGGCGATGATGATGGAGACCAAAACCGAGAAAGGCACGGCAATTTCAATGGGAATAAAGAGCGAAAGTAAAGGCACCGCAATTAAAGATTCGCCAAATCCGAATGTGGAACGAACCAAAGTTGCGATGAAAATAATAATGAGAATGTAAACCGTAGTAATTTCCATGATTGAATATCAGAACCTTCAATAAATTAACTGGTTGAAACTGCTTTCAGTCCAACAATTGAAGCTATTAAGGTACAGATAAAAAATATGCGCCAAAAATCCGCAGGTTCCTTAAAAACGAAAATTCCCATCAACACGGTTCCCACTGCACCAATTCCGGTCCATACGGCATAAGCTGTTCCGATTGGCAGCGTTTGTGTAGCTTTAACGAGCAAAACCATACTGATGGCAAGGCAAACTAAAAATCCGCCATACCAAAGGTAAGATTCGTTTCCGGTAGTTTCTTTGGCTTTTCCGAGGCAGGATGCAAAACCGACTTCAAAAAGTCCGGCGATGATTAAGATGATCCAGTTCACAAATTTTTATTTTAGAAAGGCAAAAATCTGAAATCTGAATTGGAATTGGTTTTACAAATGATAAAAAATTTATTAAGCACAGATCGCACAAAGGTATCAAAGAGCACACAGAGTTTTATTTTGAAAGATAGATATCAAAGCAAATCTGCGAAAATCCGCGCAATCTGCGGGAGAATTATTAATAACACAGAGTGCACGAAGATGTCACAGAGCGCACAGAGTTTTATTATGAAATTAAAAGATTAATAAATCTGAGAAAATCTGTGTAATCTGTGAGAGCATATTTTTTTGCAACACAGAGTGCGCAAAGTTTTTATTTGTAAGGTTTGAGAAAAGAAATCTTTGAAAATCTGTGTCATCTGTGAGAATCCGTGAGAATCTGTGAGAATCCGTGAGAATCCGTGAGAATCAGTGCGAAATGAATCACTTAATCTCCGCCCGGATTCGGCTTAAACTCACCTGCGTAATACCAAGAAACGACGCGATATGCCCCAATTGCACCCGTCGCAGCAGTTCAGGATTTTGTTCTAAAAGTTCTTTATAGCGCTCGGTTGCGGATAGAAACTGTCTGGAAATCAGTCGTTTTTCGGTTTTGATAAGTTCCTGTTCAGCAAATTTTCTTCCCCAATTCGCAATATGAATATCTTCAAAATACAACTTTTGTAAATCCGCCGATTTTATTTTGTAGAGCTGGCTGTCCTCCAAAAGCTCTATATTTTCGTAGCCTTTTTCGTAGTTCACATAGCTCTTCATTGAAATTACCGGATCTCCTTCCTTCCCGAACCAAAAAGTTTGCTCATCATCCGGAGTCGGCGAGTAGGCACGTGCAATTCCTTTCTTGATGAAAAACACCGTGGTTTCTACGCAATCGGCGTGCAGCAGAATATGACCTTTCGGGAAATCTACTTCCTGAATATGCTGTTTCATTTTCTGAATGGATCTTTCAGGCAACGGGTAAATCCGGTTGAGAATTTGCTGAATTTCCATTTTAGCACTTGACGTTTTTCAGTTTTTTCAACCCATTATTTACAGCGTTTTGTGCTTCCTCCCGAAGTTGTGGATTTCCTTTGTCTAGCTCTTTCAAAACGAGGTTGACCTCGCAAAGGTATTTTTTAGCGAATCCCGGATCTTCTTCAGAAATCTCCAGAGAATTATCCAGAATATCAGAATATTTTATGGTTTGTGAATCCGCGGAAGTGGTTTTCAATCGCTCAAGTTCCAATGCTTTTCGGGCTTTTCTGTTGAGATGCTTGTATTTTTCCCAGGTGTACACATCCGAAAGTTCAATCACCAGATTGACAGTGCGTTTTGCCTGTTCTTTGGTTAAGTGTTTTTCGAGAAAATTCAACATTTCAGATTCCGTAACCGGCGTATCTTCCAGAACATCGTGCAACAGCGCTGCGGCCAACATCGAAATATCGTTGGTATATTCGTGGAGTTTCTGCATTACGCGCACAGGATGCACCATATAGCGGTCGGGAGCATATTTTCTCAACTGCTCGCCGTGGGCTTCATCTCCGAAATCGGTGATAATTCCCAGTAATCTGTCCTGTACTTTATCTGAAATTTTCAAAATTCCTTACTCTAACTATATTTTCACTTTTGCACGAAATCCTCTTGCGGCATAATACGATTCAGCACCGTTGTGATATACAAAAACCGTGTCATATCTGCGGTCACAAAACAGCGCACCACCTAATTTACGGATATTTTCCGGAGTTTGAATCCAACTTGAAGTTTTTAAATCAAAACTTCCCATTTTCTGAAGTTGGCGGTATTCGTTTTCGGACAATAATTCAACGCCAATTTTTTCCGCGAAATTGATGGCAGAATCTTTCGGTTTATGTTCTTTTCGTTTTTCCAGTGCTTGGTGGTCATAACAGAAACTGCGTCTTCCTTTCGGACTTTCGGCAGAACAATCCACAAAAACAATTCCTTTTTCATTCTCAAATTCCATCACATCAGGCTCACCTTCAGATTCTTCCATTTGAAAAACGGTCAATAATTTCTCCGGATTTTTTTCCAATGCTTTTTGCACATCTTCCCATTTTGTTTTGGGGTGTAGATGCGTGTTTTTTTCAAAACGGGTTTGAAGGGTTTTGAGAATGGTTTCTTTTTGAGTTTGTGATAGTTTCATGGTTTATAATTACTAGAATTACTTTGTATAAAATGCAAAACATCTAACATTGATCCTGTTATCCTACTCTCAATTTTGCTGCATCTTTCCATAAATAATGAGGAAGAGGCACGTTCAAAGACCATTTTATACTCATCGGTTTCTCTCCATAATGTTCTTGCATCAATGCTTCACCAATAAAAACGTAAGCCATCGTATTATTAAATTCATCTTTGTTCTTTTCGCGTACAAAAAGGAGAATTTTCTTTTGATTTTTTTGATGGTTAATATAAGAAATCCCTTTTGGGGTTTCCGGTCCTGTTGAATTTTGACTTTGCCAATGAAATAAGGTTTCGTTAATGGCGTAGTCATCGTACATCGTTGTTGGAGAAAAGTCTTCTTCAGATTTGATAAGATTTATGAAAAGCAGTTCCGTATTTATGTTTTCAATTGGTGCTACACCTTCTCTGTTTGATGATTTTTTTTCGAAAGTACTCAGACCAAAAGCTGCAAGCACTTGGTCGCGAGTATATCTTGCATGTACTTTTAAAGGTTGGTTGTAGGGTAGATCAATATCAATTTCTTTAAAACCAATTTGGTCTACAAGATATTCTAGAACTTCAATGATTTCTTGAACCAAAATTTTATTTCGTCCGATTTCAAGAATACTTTGTTCTAGTGAATTGAATCCACCTGCATCTTGCCAAACATCATAATGCAGCATGAGAAGCATTTGTTTTTCAGTTTCATCAAAATCGTCGATTGAAATATCAAAGCCCTTTTTTGCTAATTTAATGATAAACTGAAAGTAGCTTGTTGAACTAGATGACAGCCATTTATTTGAAATAGCAGAAATTATTTTTTGCTCATTTGTTGGGTCGTATTCTTCTATTCTATTAGCTGAAAAACACAAACTCTTCCATCCTCCTCTTTTATAAATAAGTTGAATGGGAATATGATTAAACTCTAAAAAATTAGCTAAGTTAAAAGCAAGATTTGTTTCATGCTGAAAGGATTGTATTTTTTGAATTAACTGATTTCGTCTTAAATCAGTTGCAGACGTAATATTATTCAAAATTGATTCTTTTGCCTTTTTTTCGAGAATTATTGAGCATCCAAGCGGTAAATGCGGAAAATTGTCTTCGATTTCTTTTTTTACGGTTGTAGAAGTCTTCCCGATTAATGCCCGAAACTTATTTTCAAAATTGTATTCCGGCCTGGAATTGCCCACAAAATCTAAAACCGTGAGGCAATCTTTGTTATCAGCTAGCCGTAATCCTCTTCCTAACTGTTGCAAAAAAATAGTTAAACTTTCAGTTGGACGAAGGAAGAGAACTGTATCAATTTCAGGAATATCAACACCTTCATTGAAAATATCAACAACAAACAAATAATTGATTTGTTTTGATAACAAATCATTTCGCAATTGCGCTCTATCCTGACTGTTTATACTTGTTAAGTATGCTGCTTTTAGGCCTGCAAGTGTGAACTTTTCGGCCATATATCTTGCGTGATCGATAGAAGCACAGAAACCTAATGCACGTACATCATTGATGTCTTTGGTGTATTTCTCAAGCGAATCAATAATTTCTCGAACTCGTCGGTCATTTGCAGTATAGATTGAAGAAAGCTCACTAACGACATATCGACCTTTTTCCCAAGAAACCTTGGATAAGTCAATGCTGTCCGTTATTCCAAAGTATTGAAATGGACAAAGCAGTTTCCGGTTCAACGCTTCAGGCAATCTTATTTCAGCCGCAATTTTATTGTGAAAATCTTCCTGGATATCGCCACCATCCATTCGTTCTGGCGTCGCGGTTAAGCCTAAAAGAACCTTTGGTTTAAAATATTTGATTATGCCTCTGTAACTGTTTGCAGTAAGGTGGTGGCATTCATCAATGATGATGAAATCAAAATACTCAGGGGAAAGATTTAGGTCTTTTAAACGATTATTGAGCGTCTGAACCGAAGCAAAAACATACTCAAAAGAATTTGGCTCTGAACCATCAACCCACAACTCACCAAAATTATTATCCTTTAGTATTCCACGAAAAACAGAAACGGATTGCTCCAATATTTCTTTTCTGTGAGCTAAGAAAAGCAGTTTCGCTGAAGTGCTTTTCTGCTTGAAAGCTCTATAATCAAAGGCAGAAATCACTGTTTTCCCCGTACCTGTTGCGGCAACAACTAAATTTCTGTTTCTGTCGTGTTCAGTGCGCTCTACTTCTAACTTTTCCAAAATTTCCTCCTGAAAAGGGTAGGGCTTGACATCGAAAAATGAAGTGCTCAATTCACCAACTTTTCGAATGCTTCCCTTGTCCAAGGATTCAATAAGTTTCTCTTTATGAATTGCGTCGTCGAACAATTCAAAATCGTCGCTTTGCCAATAAGAATCAAAGGTTTTTTGAAACTTATCTATAATATGCCCTACCTCTTTGGTGGTAACTTTTAAATTCCATTCAAGTCCATCGGTTAATGCAGAACGAGAAAAGTTTGACGAACCAATATAACCAGTATCAAAACCCGTATTTCGTTTAAATAGATAGGCTTTGGCATGAAGCCTTTCGTTTCCTGTATTGTATGAGATTTTTACCTGTGTATTTGGTAAATTAGAAAGGAGTTGAATCGCTTTGTAATCAGAAGCGCCCATGTAAGTTGTTGTAATTACTCGTAATTGACCGCCGCGTTTGGTAAACTCCTTTAATTCAGGTTCCAGAATAATAATCCCTTTGAATTTAATGAACGATACCAGTAAATCAATTTGATTTGAGGACAGAATTTCTTTTTTCAGTTCGCTCTCCAGCGATAAGCCAACATTTCCGCCAGTAAATAATTCGCTGTGTGTTAATCTGGTATAAGGCGTAATTTCTTTTAGGTGAACATCAAAATCAGAAAAATGGGCGTCTATTTTTGTGAAAACCGCTTTTAGAATTTCTCCTTCAGCCAAAATCAAATCATCACTAAATTCTTCTCGATTCAGTTCTTCTTTAAGAAATAGAATTATCTTGTTCGCAATCTTTATCTGTAATTCAAGCTGATCTTTTCCTTTTATATAATTTAGGGCATTCTTAATTGTTGACGCAAGATGTTTGGACAGTATGGTTGCTGCCTCTTCCTTGTCTAAAACAGATTTATTAATGTAAAATGCGTCCCGTTCTAAGCTTTCGATTTTTTCAAAAATCAATTGCGTGACTAAAGATTCATATATTCCTTCTCTCATTCACCTAAAATTTCATTAACAATCGGAATATCAGCTTTTGCCCAATCTAAGTATTGCAACTGATTTTTATCCAGTAATTTATATTGCTTATGCTCAAGCAATTGTATCTCTCCTTTGATATACTTTGCGGTGTAAGGAATGAGCTCAATAGAAATATTTGGGTAATCAAATTTTGACGGATTTAGCCTTTTGCCCAATTCAATATCAATGTTCAATTCTTCTTTTATCTCCCGAATAATACATTCCTGCTCGGTTTCACCATCATTTATTTTTCCACCAGGAAACTCCCATTTCAATGGTAATTTCATGTTTTCGCTTCGTTGAACAACAAGAATTTTTTCTTCAAATGAAATAATAGCACAAGTAACCTCGATTACCTTCATGAATGAATAATTAATTTTCTAATTCCCTCAAACACTCCCACGCTCCAACTCACTGCGCTCCGCCGCTTTCATCATCTGCTTAAACTTCCCTTTGCTCTTGCGGATTCGGCAGCTCACGACTTTGTATTCTGGGCACATGGCTTCGGTGCAATGCTCGTCGGAAGTGATGATGTTCAGCATGATTTCAGGGAAATGGAAGGTGGAACTCAGGATTCCCGGTTTCATTTCATCGGAGATTTTTGCTTTGATGTCTACTTTTCCGCGAGGTGATTCTACACACACGAAATCGCCGTCTTTGATGCCTTCTTTTTCAGCATCGGCAGCGTTAATCAGGAGCACGTCTTCGGTAAGGATTTCTACATTTCCAGTTCGACGAGTCATTACTCCGGAATTGTAATGTTCTAATTCTCTGTTGGTTGTGATGATGTAGGGGTAATCTTTTCCGTGTTTTTCGACTTCATTGCTTTCTTTAAAATCAATGAAAGTGAATTTCCCTCTTCCTCTCACAAAATCAGTGATATGCAGCATCGGCGTATCGATTCCGCCCGGTTTTACAGGCCATTGCAGACCATTGTTTCCAAGATTTTCCCATGTAATTCCGGCAAAAAACGGAACGATTTGCGAAATTTCTTCGAGCATTCCTTCCGGGGTATAATCGGGTTGCGGATAACCCATTCTGTTCATGAGATCCACGATAATTTGTCCATCCGGTTTGGTGCCTTCCAAAGGTTCTACTACCTTCTGAACCCGCTGCACACGGCGTTCACCATTGGTAAAGGTGCCGTCTTTTTCGAGGAAGGATGCACCCGGAAGAATCACATCAGCGTGCTTGGCGGTTTCAGTCATGAAGAGTTCCTGCACGATCAGCAAATCGAGACTGTCCATCGCTCGTTTCACTTTCATGGTACTCGGATCGGTTTGACCGACATCTTCGCCAATCAGCCACAATGCTTTCAGCTGACCGTTGATGGCGGCATCGAACATTTCCGGAATTTTCATTCCTACTTCCGAAGGAACCTCTCGGTCGTAAAACAGGTTGTATTTTTGGTTGATATCAGGATTGGTTAAATCCAGATAACCTGCGCCCTGATGCGGCTGGCAACCCATATCTGCAGC
>CAZPQV010000033.1:16929-22707 GCA_964588705.1 uncultured Chryseobacterium sp. | reverse complement strand
ACCACCAGAATGGAACAGGCCGCGAAAAATGCAGAACCGGAAGTTGCAAAATCCCGAAGACAGCCAAAACCGGAACCCGGAGTTTTTGAAAGTGTGATGCAGAGCAGGGCAGGAAGAACTTTCACAACGACTTTAGCCAGAGAAGGTGCAAAATTTGTATTGGGAATGCTTGGTTTAGGAACAAAAAGAAGGAGATAATATAAAAATTGCTTTCAAAATTTTGAAAGTTTCTGATTGGGAAGAATGTATTCAGTTATTGATATTGAAGGAAACGGCGGAGGTTATCGTAAAGAAACAATCATAGAAATAGCCATCTATAGATACGACGGTCACGAAATCGTAGACCAGTTTATTTCATTGGTGAATCCTGAAAGTGATATTACCAGTTTTGTACAAAAACTGACCGGAATTACACCGAAAATGGTGAAAACGGCACCAAAATTCCATGAAATTGCCAAAAGAGTGATAGAAATCACCGAAGGAACTACTTTGGTTGGGCATAATATCGATTTCGATTACCGAATGCTTCGCCAATCGTTCAAGCGTCTTGGTTATGAATTCAAAATCAATACTTTAGATACAATTCCTTTAGCGAAAAAACTCATTCCTGAAGCAGAAAGTTATTCATTGGGAAAATTGGTAAAATCTCTCGGAATTCCATTAACGGAACAGCATCGTGCTGGGGGAGATGCCAGAGCAACATTAGACTTATTCAAGCTGTTGATTTCCAAAGATACGGACAACGAAATCATCCGCGAACAGTATGAGGAAACCAATGCGAAAACCTACATTAATAAGATCAAAGAACTCACACAGGATTTGCCGAATGAGCAGGGTATAATCTATTTTCAGGACGAAAACGGAAAAATTCTTTTCTCAGATTTTACGGATGATATCAATAAATTCTCCAAAAAACTGTTCAATTCGAAATCCAAGAAATGGAAATCGGTTCAGGATGAAGCAGAGCAAATCAGTTATGAACTTGCAGGAAATCAAATTCTTGCAAAATTATTGATGATTACCAAAGGAATCCGAAAACGTGAAACACGTCCTTTTGGACTTTACTTTAGAAACGGGAAGTATATTGTTGAAAAAACCGGGCTTCACGAAAACGAAGATGCGCTTTTGAAGTTCCGATCGTTTACGCAGGGTTTAAAAGCGGTGAATTTCATTAAATCAAAACCGGAATTTTCTGATATTACAGAATTTACCAAAAAAATAAATCTCAAAAAACGCAACGAAGTCTGGACGATGAGCGGACGGACACTGGGCGAAAAGGCCTTTCTTGTTCTCGAAAACGGCAGGCTCACTTCTTACGGTTTTTATGAGTTTCATACTCAAATTCAGAATAAATCAAAATTGGATAAACTGAAAATCAAAATTCCTGCATCCACATTAAGCCTTCAAAACGACCTGAAAATGGCCCTTCTGAAAGATGATTTTGAAATTTTTTCGCTTCCGGAAAACAAAAAATTGCAGAATTCAATAAAAAACAATTAATTTTGGCGGGATTTTTATCGGGAAAAACTAAAAATGACAGTTCAATACACATCCAAAAAAGTTTCTAATAAGGGAATTAAAAAGTTCTCTAAGGGGAAACGTGTGGATTTTTGAGCCGTTGTTTAAAGAAATTATAAATATATAAGCAGGCTCTTTTTGGGAACCTGCTTTTTTGATTTAAAAAAATGAAAATTATGACAAATAAAGATCTATTGAAAATTGCCGACGAGTTCGGAACGCCTGTGTATGTGTATGATGCGGCGAGTATTAAAGAACAGTATGAAAAACTGACGTCGTCTTTCACTAAGAATACCAAGTTTTTCTATGCGGCGAAAGCACTGACGAATATCAACATTCTAAAGTATGTTGAAAAATTGGGAGCCAATCTCGACTGTGTTTCCATTAACGAAGTAAAATTAGGACTGAAAGCCGGTTTCCCTGCAAGCAGAATTCTCTTTACACCAAACTGTGTGGATTTGGCAGAGATTGAGGAAGCGATGACTTTGAAGGTTCACATCAACATCGATAATATTTCTATCCTGGAGCAATTTGGGAATAAGTATGGAAACTCCTATCCAATATTTGTGAGAATTAATCCGCATATTTTTGCCGGAGGAAATTATAAAATTTCGACCGGTCATATCGATTCAAAGTTTGGGATTTCTATACATCAGTTGCGTCATATTGAACGGGTGATGAAATCTACAAACCTCAATATTGAAGGTCTTCACATGCATACCGGTAGTGAAATTAAGGATGCTGATGTTTTTCTGCAAGGACTTGAAATTATGTTCGAACTGGCCGAACATTTCCCAAATCTAAAGTATATAGATATGGGAAGTGGTTTTAAAGTTCCGTACCAAGATGGCGAAATGGAAACCGATGTTGCCGATCTTGGGAAGAAAGTGGAGAAAGCGCTGAAAGAATTCAGTAAAGAATCCGGTAAAAAATTTGAACTTTGGTTTGAACCCGGAAAATTCTTAGTGAGTAAATCCGGTCATTTTTTGGTAAAGGCGAATGTCATTAAACAAACCACGGCAACGGTTTTCGTGGGTGTAAATTCAGGATTCAACCACTTAATTCGACCGATGTTTTACGATTCTTATCATGTGATTGAAAACCTCTCAAATCCAAAAGGTCCGGAGAGAATTTATACCGTCGTAGGAAATATTTGTGAAACCGACACTTTTGCCTGGGACAGAAAAATAAACGAAGTTCGAGAAGGGGATATTATCGTTTTCAGAAATGCCGGAGCTTACGGTTTCGAGATGAGTTCTAACTTCAATTCAAGGCTGAAACCTGCTGAAGTTCTTTTTGTGGACGGCAAAGCACACCTTATTAGAAAACGGGACGAATTTGAAGATTTGCTGAAGAATCAAATTGAAGTTTTGTAAACAAATTAAGGCTCTGAAAAGAGTCTTTTTTTGTATCTTTATTAAATGAAAAAATTCTTCTTATTTATTATATTTTGTCTTTCACAGCTCACAAATGCTCAGTTTTTGGTGGAAGATGCCGTAGAAGACGAGTTCTTTTCTGAGAACGGGAAATCGATGTTTTCTGCCAATTTGAATTTTCCTTTCGAATATTTCAGAATTCTAAACTGCACTGAAAATCAGATTTCCTATGCAAAACCGGTAAATGGCGATGAAGCCGTAAAAAGAGAACTGTTCAATTATATGCAGGCCTATCTCGATAAAGATGCGTATGCGCTGAACGGAACTTTTTATTTTGTTTTTGATATTGATGCACAGGGAAATGTCTCAGGTTTTGAACTTCGTCCAAACGTTGTAAACAGTAATATGCTCAGTGAAGACATGAAGTTTATTGTAAAACGTCTGAAAGAAAAATGGTATCCTGCAAATTGCGGTGGTGCACCAATTCCTTCAAAAATGCGGATGAAAGTCAATTTTAGAACGGAGTTTTTTGATCTTTAATTAGAATATTCCGTTATATGATTTATCATTAAAATTATTATTTGATTATCTTAGCAAAAATTGAAATTTAATGAAATATATAGTAACTTTTTTGCTTCTTATTCCTTCGTTTTTTCACGCACAGGTTTTGGAAAATTATCCTGAAGGTCAAAATTTTTATGATGGAGGAATTGTAAATCTTTATAAAGATCTTCAAACTGTCTTGGTAGAAAAAGGATATACTCCTTGTGAGAATAAAAAAGAAATTTACACTGTTAAAATTTTAGTAGATAACGATAAAACAATCAAACTCGTTAAGGACTCAGATTCTTTAAATATTGAGAATAATAAGTGTGCTTATGAGACTGTCAGAAGTGCTCTGAAATATCTTAACAAATGGAAGCCTGCCGAAATAAATGGAAAATCACATTCCGCTTTGGCATCTTTTACATTCTATCCCAACGCTTTCTTTGGTAATTATAAAAAAGGTTATGATATCTTAAACTATGCAACTCCAGCAGAATATCCTGGTGGAATAAATAGTTTTAGAGAACAATTTTATAAAAATGTTAATCTCAGAAGCTTTAATTTTAATGGAGAGGTAAAGACGGTTTTAAAATTCATTATTAATAGAGAAGGAGTAATAGAAGATATTAGCCTAGAGCAATCTTCTGGGAATGCAGATTATGATGATATGTTAATTAGATCAGTTAAAATGATTAAAAAGAATTGGAAGCCAGCTAAAATGCATGGTCAACCGGTTAAATTTAATTTTAGATTACCAATTAAAGTTTCTGATATATAATTTTCTGCCATTCTGTCACAATTTTCTTATCTTTGCACACTTAACAAAATTTGAAATTTGAAATTTGAAGCTTTGAAATTCACACGAATCTTAAAATCTCGAATCTCGAATCTCGAATCTCAAATCTTTTGCTGTGCAAGAAAAATATATAGACGAAACAAAACAGGGCGAAGCTTACGCCATCGCCGATAAAGAAGGAAATACCAAAAAACTTTTTTTGGAAAGCTATGGTTGTCAGATGAACTTTTCCGACAGCGAAATCGTAGCATCAATCCTTCAGAACGAGGGTTATAATACAACCTTAAATGTTGAAGAAGCAGATTTAATTCTTTTAAATACGTGCTCAATTCGTGAAAAAGCAGAGCAGACCGTAAGGATGCGTCTTTCTCAATTCAAAAATCAAAAGAAAACCAATCCTTCGCTTACTGTCGGTGTGTTGGGATGTATGGCAGAACGGTTGAAATCCAAGCTTTTAGAAGAAGAACATCTTGTTGATTTAGTGGTTGGCCCCGATGCTTATCGTGACTTGCCAAATCTATTGAAAGAAACCGAAGGTGGTAGCGATGCAATTAATGTAATTCTTTCAAAAGAAGAGACTTACGCAGATATTTCTCCGGTTCGTTTGAGTGGCAATGGCGTTACAGCATTTGTAACCATCACCCGCGGATGTGATAATATGTGTACTTTCTGCGTGGTACCGTTTACGCGCGGTCGCGAAAGAAGCCGTGATCCACATTCGATTTTGAATGAATGTAAGGAGCTTTGGGAAAACGGATACAAAGAAATTACACTTCTTGGACAGAACGTCGACAGTTATTTATGGTATGGTGGCGGACCGAAAAAAGATTTCGAAAAAGCCTCTGAAATGCAGAAAGCCACTGCCGTGGATTTTGCTCAACTGCTAGAAATGGTGGCTAAAGAAGTTCCGGGAATGAGAATTCGTTTTGCGACTTCCAACCCGCAGGATATGAGTTTGGACGTGTTCCGTATGATTGCGAAATACGATAACATCTGCAAATATGTTCACCTTCCGGTCCAGAGTGGAAGCAATAATATTCTAAAGGCAATGAACCGCCAACACACGCGTGAAGAATATCTGGAACTCATCAAAGAAGCTAAGAAAATCGTTCCCGAAATCGCTTTTTCTCAGGATATTATGACCGGTTTCTGTGGAGAAACCGAAGAAGACCATCAGGATACGCTTTCATTAATGCGCGAAGTGGAATACGATTATGGTTATATGTTTGCCTATTCCGAAAGACCTGGAACTCCGGCGCACAAGAAAATGGAAGACGACGTTCCTGCTGATATTAAACAAAGAAGGCTTGCAGAAGTTATCGCGCTACAGGGGGAACTTTCCAGAAAACGTATGCAGTCTTACGTTGGAAGAACTCACGAAATTTTGATTGAAGGAACTTCCAAAAAAGACGAGAACCAATGGAGAGGGAGAAATACACAAAATGCAGTGTGCGTTTTCGATAAGGAAGACGGACAGAAAGTGGGTGACACTGTGACCGTTTTTGTTTACGATAATACGCAGGGAACACTTTTAGGGAGAAA
>CAZPQV010000033.1:11895-16829 GCA_964588705.1 uncultured Chryseobacterium sp. | reverse complement strand
GAAGGAACCATTGATTCTGAACTTTTCGGGCACGAAAAAGGTGCATTTACCGGAGCAACTTCTACCAGAAAAGGGTATTTTGAAGTGGCAGACGGCGGAACCATTTTCCTGGATGAGGTTGGAGAATTGCCACTGCAAACTCAGGTAAGACTTTTAAGAGTTCTCGAAAGTGGGGAATTTATGAAGGTGGGTTCTTCTCAGGTTCAGAAAACGGATGTGCGAATCGTTGCAGCAACCAACGTGAATATGATGAAAGCGATTCAGGACGGACGTTTCAGAGAAGATTTGTATTATCGTCTGAATACGGTTCAGGTTGATATGCCTCCGCTTCGCGAAAGAAAAGGAGATATTCACCTTCTTTTCAGAAAATTTGCGATTGATTTTGCAGAGAAATACAGAATGCCGGAACTCCAGCTTACAGATGATGCGGTTACTTATCTCGAAGGATACTCATTTCCGGGGAACGTTCGTCAGTTGAGAAATTTGGTTGAGCAAATGACGGTGGTGGAGCAGAAACGAGAAGTAAATTCCGTTCGTTTGGCTGAATATATTCCGATGCAAACCAATCTTCCGGCTGTGGTTCAGAAAAATCAACCGGGATCAATTTCCAGCTCAGAATTTCATTCGGAAAGAGAAATTATGTATAAGATTCTTTTTGATATGCGGAATGATATAAATGATTTGAAATCCTTAACTTCGGAACTGATTAAAAATCGTGGAACGTCGGGAATCAGCAATCAGGAGCAGGATTTGATCAACAGAATTTATACTCCTGACACGCAGACAGCAAATCCAGGTTCATTACTGTATTTTGAGAATTCCGGTCGTAATCCTGTGAATCCGACGATTATTTCAAACCCTATTGAAGAGAAATATGAAGATGTGGAAGACATTGAACTGGAAGAAGCAGAACCGGCATCGCTTTCGCTTCAAAACAACGAAAGAGAACTGATTGTAAAAGCCCTTGAAAAGCATAAAGGGAGAAGAAACAAAGCTGCGGACGAATTGGGAATTTCCCAACGAACACTATACAGAAAGATAAAACAGTATAATTTAGAGGATTAAGATGAAATTTCAGAGTTTTAAAATAAAATATCATCCGTTCATGTGGATGTTTTTGTTGGCCTCTCTTTTTCTGTTGCAGGCTTGCTATTCCTTTACCGGAAATTCGCTGAGCGCTGATGTCAAAACGATTCAAATCCGTGATTTCATCAATAATGCGACTAATGTAAACCCAACTTTAGCGCAGCAGTTTACCATTGATATCAACAACCGTTTTCTGCAGAAAACAACTTTGAAAGGAACCACCGAAAATCCACATATTCTTGTTGAAGGCGAGATCACCAATTACGATATTTTACCAACGACAATTTCCACAGGAGTTGATTCTCCGGGTGGAATGATTCAGGCAGCACAAAACAAACTGACAATGACGGTGAAAGTGCATTATGAAAACGCTATTCAACCGGAGAAGAATTTCGACCGAACTTATACCGATGAGGCCGTTTTCAGTTCCGATTTGGATATCAATCAGATTGAAGCAACTCAGGTAAAAGTGGTAAACGAAAGGATTATCAATAAAATTTTCAACGATATAATTGCAGATTGGTAATGATGAATGCACGAGTTTTAGAACTGATAAAAAATCCAGAGCTGATTCAGAATGAGGATTTAAAACTTCTTGATTCCGAAATCAAAAATTATCCCTATGTTCAGAATATCAGAGCATTGCGGCTTTTTGGAATTCATAAATTTAATTCTGAAAATTATCAGGCCGAACTTTCCACAACTGCGGCGTTTACGACGGATAAAAAAAATCTTTATCACTTTATCAATAAAAAATCAGTTCAAATCATTGAAGAGCAAGAACCCGCGACAAACTGTTTTGTGGTTGATGAAATCATTGAAACTGAAAAGAAAGAAAAACCAAATCCGGTTTACATAAATGGAGAACTGAACCGTATTCTTTATGAAGGAGAAGAAGATTTCCTTGAAAAAGAAACTGAGAAAATTGATATTGAAGCCACGAAAGAATCAGGTGTAATTATTACAGAACCGGTAAAACAGTCCGAAGCTTCCGAGTCGGTTACTGCGGAAGTTGAAGAAGTTTTTGATGATACTGAAGAAGTAATTATTGAAGAAAAACCTGCTGAAAAAATCGCAGTTGAATCTCCTGGAGAAGAAGAAAAATCGGCAGAAGTTAATTTCCATGGTACTCAGGAATTCATGCCTAATATTGCGGTGCCAAAACAACCTGTAAAAACGGAAAACTATCAGTTGAAACAAAACGTCAACCGTCATGAAGACGAAATGAAACGTTTGATTGCTGAAGTTGAAGCAAAATTAAAAGCCAAAAAACAAGCCCGGACTGAGGCTCCAAAACCGGTGGAAGAAGATCCGTCAACCGGAGAGTTAAGTTTCGCGGATATTCCAAGTTTTGATGTAAAACCACCAGAAGAAAAACCTGTTGAGATTGAAGCTCAACTTGAGGAAGCACAAGAACCAATTTCTGAAAAAACAGAAGCTAAAGAAATCGTAGAAGCTCCTGCTGAGCATCGTTCCTGGAAGCCAATGTCAATCACTTCCGGACCTCCGGATTCTGCTTTAAGCAAAAAAGTAGAGCCGGTATCTGAAGAAAAAGTTTCATCAACGGAAGAAAAACCGATTGTAGAAACAAAGCCAGAGGATAGACCTGTTTTCAATGTGTCGTTCTTCTCAGATCAGGTTGAAAAAATTGAGCCGGAAGAAGACAAAAAGGAATCTGAGCCAGATCAAAAAACTACAGAGAGCAACGTTCCAAAGTTTATCAATACTTGGCAAAGTTGGCTTAAACTTGATAAAAAACCGGTTGAAAAACCTGAGGTTTCTGAAGATGAGGTGAAAGAAGAAATTAAGGAGAAGGCCATTGAAAAATTCATTGAAACCGAACCGAAAATCTCCAAACTGAAAGAGGAATCGAGTTTTGTCGTAAAGGAAAAAACCGTCGACATTTCACATTTGATGACTGAAACTTTGGCAAAATTGTATGTGGAGCAACGTCTTTACGCGAAAGCCATAAAAGCCTACGAAACCCTTCAGAAGAAACATCCTGAAAAAACAGAGGAATATGCGGAGAAAATTGAAGAAATCAAACAGTTAAGAACCAACAAATAACATGAAAATGGATGTTACATTAATCATCGGACTTATTGCATTAGGTCTTTTAGCAGGGTATCTCAGCGGACTTGTAGGTATTGGCGGCGGTATTGTAATGGTCCCGGTTTTGGTGTTGCTTTTTGGTTTCACGCAGCACAAAGCACAGGGAACGACACTTGCACTTCTGATGGTTCCTGTTGGAATTTTTGGGGTGATGAATTACTATAAAGCCGGAAACGTAGATATAAAAACTGCGCTTCTTCTTTGTTGTGGTTTTGTGTTGGGAAGCTATCTCGGAAGTAAAACTGCCATTACGCTGTCGCAGGATACTTTAAGAAAAGTATTTGCAATTCTGATGTTCGTGGTTGCTGTGAAAATGTTTTTCCAGAAGTAGTTTTATATTTTTTTAACGCAAAGTTTTCAAATTAAATCTAAAATTTTCAGAAAGCAAAGAATTAGTTCGCAAGCGAACTTGATAAAGCGAATGCTTCACAACGAATTTATTCGTCATCTTTGCTAGCTAAAAGATTAATAAATCATTAAAAATCTTTGCGTTTTAAAAACATTCGAAATGCACACAACTAGTTAAGATTTATATATAAAAAAACACCTTTGAAAATGTTCTTCAAAGGTGTTTTTTATCTGCTTTTCTCGCACAATTTATGAGATGTCATTCTAAATGCTGTGTTTCAACAGCTTCAACATCAATTGTTTTATCGGGTTTATCGGTGTTGAATCCTTTGAATTTACTCCATATTTTTCGTCCAACCACGATAACAATAATAATAAGGATAATTGCTGCGATTGCTGCAATAATTGGTGCTGCCATTGCCAAAGCCGTCATAATTCCGGCGCCTGCAGTTTCAGTTGTTGCAACGACTGAGTTTCCTAAACCTCCCGTTGTTGCCGTAGATGCAGCTCGGGTTCCGGCGAAACCCGAACTGATGGCCGCTGCTGTTCCACCACCTGCAATCAGTGCCAAAGCCCACTGTGGAAATGTTCCGATATCAGCGAATTGACTCGCAAACAAAACTGATCCGGCAACCGTCGCCAATGGAACAGAAAGTGTATCGAGCAAATGATCAACGTAAGGGATATAATAGGCTAAAATTTCAACAACGGTAGCAATTCCGGTGGTAATAAGGGTTGGAAGTCCGGCAAGCCAATCGAAAGTATCGTTCATCGGAATCCAGCCCATATAAGAAGCAAGGCTTACTGCAAACATCGGCAGAAATACTCTGAAACCGCTTGCTGCAGCCAAACCAATGCCGATAAATGCACTAAGCACATACGGCAAATAAGGAATGTTATCTAACATTTTAAATAATAATTATAGTTTATTTACAACCAAATTTACAAAAAGCGTGCTAATATCAAATAAATTTTACTTTTTTGATTCACAGAGCTTTAGAAAGTCTTTTTCTACTTCTTGGTAGTGTTTTGGTAAATCTTTGGAAATCCAGAATAGCATTGATAATGAATTGCTTCCGAAGGAGCTAATGAAAATGTCTTTATTCAGCCGGTAAACTTCTCGCAAAAGACGTTTAATACGGTTTCGTTCGACCGCTTTCTTAAAATACCGTTTAGGGACAGAGACTCCAAGTTTTTGATTGGATATATCTTCTGATTTCAGTGAAATAATACGGATATTGCCACAACTTTTCCATTTCCCTTTTTCGAAAAGAAGGGAAATTTCTTTCTTCTGTTTCAGCTTTTCCTGTTTTGGATATCCGAACTGTTTCATTTAATTTATTTCTCTTTTCAGGAGGTGGTTGATAACTTCCCCTGCTGCGTGAAGT
>CAZPQV010000033.1:0-11885 GCA_964588705.1 uncultured Chryseobacterium sp. | reverse complement strand
AAGTCCAAAAGCGGCAGGAATATAGCTGATGGTTCCGTAAAAAGAACGTTTAAAATTTGATCCGTCTGTCATTTTCAAACTTTCTTCGTTTTGAAGCTCTGTTGAAAACACACATTTAAACCCTTTTTGCAGATTGCTTTCACGTTTCAGGCGTTTTCTGACCTGCTTTGCGAGATAACAGTTATAAGTTTTGCTGATGTCGCGAACCAAAATTTTCGAAGCATCGAGTTTTCCGCCGGCACCCATGCATGATATCAATTTTACTTTGCGTCTTCTGGCTTCTTTGATTAAAGAAATTTTTGGCGAAACGCTGTCGATGCAGTCGATCACATAATCGAATTTTTCTGAGTCTAAAAGTTTTCCCATGTCTTCTGGATTCAGAAATTCGGTAATAACGTTCAGTTTCAGTTCCGGATTAATGTCTAACAGTCGGGTTGCAACCACTTCTGCTTTAGTTTTTCCAATGGTGGAATGCAGTGCCGGAAGTTGGCGGTTGATATTGGTAACGTCAACGGTATCTCCATCTATTACAGTCATCGTCCCAATTCCTGCTCTTGCAATAAATTCGGCAGAAAAAGAGCCAACTCCTCCCAAGCCAACAATTAAAATATTTGCGTTCTGAAGTTTCTGTATACCTTCTTCTTTTACCAGTAGTTCAGCGCGTTCAAGCCATTTTTTACTCATCGAAAACAGGTCTTTTGCCTTATAAATTTGTAATCTTTCTCAGGTTTTCCTGAATTTGATTTTCGAGATTTTCCATGCTGATGCTTTTTAATTCAGAAGTCTTTTGATAAAGTTCTTCAATTTCGAAATCGGCATCATCAGTTTCCAGAAACATTCTGCTAATCGGAAAATCTGCTAAAATTTGCTGCAAATATACATTTTGAAGCACGGCTTTTCCAAAAGAAAGATAAAATCCGGCGTTTTGTAAATCATCCGCAATATTCCTTTTTTTATTGAATCCATGAACAATCATCGGAACTTCGGCGAATTTTTTAAATCTTAGAAGTTGTGAAAATCGTCTTACACAATGGATGATAACAGGCTTTTTGATTTCATTGGCCCATAAAATCTGTTTTTCGAAACATTCTTCCTGCAGTTCTTCATCAACTTCAATCAAACCATCTAATCCACACTCTCCAATGGCGATACAGTTTTCATCTTCAGAAACTCTTTTTAACCAAAGAAACCTTTCATCAAAATGTTCTGAAACGTCTTTTGGATGAATTCCCACCGAAAATTTATTTTGCGGAATATTTTCAAACAGACCGAGATTATAGATTCCCGAACTGTGATTTTTATGATGATGGAAGTCGAAAAGTTTCATTTAATAAAATTAAACAAAAATCTAAATTAAACCTTTAAACGCTTGTTTATTAGTTAAAAAAATGTTAATTTTACTCAAACGATTTTCTGATGGGAAAGAAATTTAACGAAAAACAGATTAAAATTCTTGATGTTGCCGAAGAACTGATTGCAAAAAAAGGTTTCGATGGCACTTCGGTCCGCGATATTTCCGCAAAAGCCAATATCAATGTGGCCATGATTTCATATTATTTTGGATCCAAAGAAAAAATGTTGGCTTATCTCTATCAGTACCGTGTGCAGAGAACACGGGAAAGTTTTGCTGAGTTTGCACACACCATAAAAGACGGCAAACCCGAAATGCAGATGAAAGAATTCATACGGTTTATCGTAAGCCAGATGTTTAAATACAACTATTTTCATGCTTTTGTAAAACAGGAAATCCGTCACACTGAATTGGTTAAAGACGAGTTGATTGAGTTTTACAAAACCGCAACCGAGAAGATCGATGAGGTGGTAAAAAAGGGAATTGCTTCCGGCGTATTTCATTATGCACCGAGACCTGAAGATATTCTGACGAACGTTATCGGTTCGGCAGTTTTTGCAATCCGAAACCGCTCTTTTTATGAAATATATCTTTCCGGAAAGGAAGAAGATTTTATAAAAAACGCTGAAGAAAAGATAAAAGCAAGCAACTATCAAACAATTTTTTCTCTCTTGGGATACAATCCCGACGCATAATACGTTAAAGTATCATAAAATGAATTCTATTGGCAAAAAAGTTTTATTTTTGCAGATTGAATAATATAAGATTATTACGATACTAAGACAGTTTATGAAAAAAATATTAACATTATTGGTGCTGGTTTTTGTGGTAGCAGCGTGTAACAAAGATTTTGATACCGCAATGAAAAGTGCCGATAAAGACCTGATTCTGAAAACAGCCAACTCTTATTTTGAGCAGAAAAAATGGACTCAGGCCATTGCACTATACGAAAGACTTCCAAATTTAGTTGCCGGAACTGATGATGCAAGAACGGTGATTTTCAATACAGCTTACGCTAATTATTACGACAAGCAGTACAGAATTGCAGGGCACCACTTCAAAAATTTTTCGGTAACATTTACTGATGATCCAAGAGCGGAAGAAGCAGCTTATATGTCGGCGCTGTGCTACTACGAAGGATCTATGGATTATAACTTAGATCAGAAGAATACGGAATCGGCGATTAATGAACTTCAGAATTTCCTTAATAAATATCCTGATTCAGAAAGATCAAAAAACATCAATACCTTGATTGATGAACTGTCGTATAAACTTGAATTTAAAGCCTACGAAAATGCAAGACAGTATTTTAAAATGGCGGAATATAAAGCGGCAGACATTGCTTTTGAAAATGTTTTGGAAGATTTTCCGAGCACCAAGCTTCGCCCAAATATTTACGATTATATTCTGAAATCTAAATACGAACTTGCGGTAAACTCTATTTACGACAAAAAGGAAGAAAGACTGGAAAATGCACTTGCTTACACAAGATTTGTAGAAAAAGAACTTCCAAATTCTGAATATTCTAAAACAGCATTAGACCTGAGAGAAAAACTGAACTCAGAAAAAGCTAAATTCGAAAAACAAAAAGTTGTTGTAGAAGCGGAAAGAGCTAGAGTTGCAGCAAAACAAAAAGAAGTTTTGGCTGAACTGGATGCGAAAGAAAAAGCGCGTGAAGAAGAAAAAGCAGCAAGAGATGCAAAACGCAAATCTGATGATATAAAGCGAGACAGCGCAGTAGTTTCTACACCAAATTCCGGAGCGTCTTTCAGAATTAAAAGAAATTGATTAAATTTGCAGACTCTAAATTAAATAATTCACTGAAAATGAGTGTAAAAGATACCAACGCAGAACTTACAACCGTAACTTACGACAGAGATAAAATTGAGGGCAAAGTAGGCTCAATCTACGAAGCCATCGTAATTATGGGAAAAAGAGCAGAGCAGATTAATGCGGAAATCCGCACTGAACTTCACAATAAGCTTGATGAATTTGCTGTGCACAATACGACTTTGGAAGAAGTTTTCGAAAACAGAGAGCAGATTGAAATCTCAAAGCACTACGAAAAACTTCCAAAACCAACTTCAATTGCGATTGAAGAATGGATGAACGATGATATCTACTTCAGAAAAACTGAAGAAAAGAAATAGTTTGTGTTTTTTTAATAGTTAGCAAAAGTCGCTTTTGGGTTTCCTTGAGCGACTTTTGTTGTTTATTAGTAGCAAGTTTGTCATTCTGAAAGAATCTCAGAAAGCAAGAAACCTTACTGCTCTTAATTTCTTATTGGTTTAAAATTATTAAGAGTATTAAGGACTTTCATTAAAAATAATGATTAAAGTTAAATTTCACTCTTTTAAATCAAATCCTTAACTTCGTTTCGATTAAAAATTCAGTCATGTCATTACACGGAAAACGTATTTTACTGATTATCACAGGAGGAATTGCTGCCTACAAAATGAATTATCTCGTTCGGGAGTTCATTAAAAAAGAAGCAGAAGTAAAAGTTGTTTTAACGCCTGCTGCTGAAGATTTCGTTTCGAAACTAACGCTTTCCACGCTTTCAAAAAATGAAGTGCTAACCGATTTTTTCCGTGAAAACGGCACCTGGAACAATCATGTAGATTTGGCACTTTGGGCAGACCTAATCCTTGTTGCCCCGTGCACGGCAAACACTTTGTCGAAAATGGTTCACGGACAGTGTGATAATCTTGCAATTGCAACTTATATGTCCGCTAAATGCCCGGTTTTCATAGCTCCGGCGATGGATTTGGATATGTATGCACATCCGTCCACAAAACAGAATCTTGAATTGGCTGAAGATTTCGGACACATCATCATTCCCGCAGAATACGGCGAATTGGCAAGCGGACTTATTGGACAGGGCAGACTTGCTGAACCGGAAACGATTCTGAAAAGCCTTGAAAATTATTTCAGTCAGAATAAAAGTCTTGAAGGAAAAACTGTTCTAATCACTGCCGGACCAACATATGAAGCTATTGATCCGGTGCGTTTTATCGGGAATCACTCTTCTGGTAAAATGGGGTTTTCAATCGCGGAAGAAGCAGCAAAAAGAGGCGCGAAAGTCATTTTGGTTTCCGGGCCTTCTTCACAGAAAACTGATAATAAGGAGATTGAAGTGCATCGTGTGACATCCGCAAAAGAAATGTTTGATGAAGTTTTCAAACATTACGAAAATGTGGACATTGCCATTGCAAGTGCAGCGGTTGCCGACTATGCACCAAAAGAAGTTGCCAAAGAAAAAATTAAGAAAAATGATGACGATTTGGTGATTGAACTGGTGAAGAATCCCGATATTCTGAAAACAATGGGAGAGAAGAAACAGCATCAGTTTTTGGTTGGTTTTGCGCTCGAAACTCAGAACGAAGAAGCCAATGCCAAAGGCAAGCTCGAAAAGAAAAATCTGGATATGATTGTCCTCAATTCACTTCGTGATGAAGGCGCAGGCTTTAAAAATGATACCAATAAAATAAGGATTATCACCCATACTGAAAATCGAGAATTCAGTTTGAAATCTAAAAATGAGGTTGCGGCAGATATCTTGGATTTCGTTGAAGAGAAAATCTCAAAATAAAACTCAAATCTTTTCGTTTGATAAATAAAATTCGATGAAGAAAATTTTCTTTTTGCTTTCCTTTTTCATGCTAGGCAACTTTGCATTTTCGCAGGAATTGTTGGCGAAAGTAAATATAAATTACAGTCAGCTTGGAGGGAGTAATGTTCAGGTGTATAAAACTTTGGAGAAAAGTCTTCAGGATTTCATCAACAATACGAGTTGGACCGGTAAGAAACTTCAGAATTTTGAAAAGATCAAATGTAATTTTTCGATAATTATCAATTCAAGGGAAGGGAATAATTCTTTTAAATCCACGATTGTGGTGCAGGCGGTTCGTCCGGTTTTCAACACCACTTACGAATCTCCTTTGCTAAATCTTAACGACTCCAATTTTGCTTTCGAATACAACGAAAACGAGAATCTGGTGTTCAACGAAAGACAGTTTTCCGGAAAGAATTTAATTGACGTTATCAGTTTTTACGCGTACACCATTTTAGGTTATGATGGTGACAGTTTTCAGAATAATGGCGGACAACAATGGTTTCAGATGGCTCAAAAAATTTCACAGAATTCTCAAAATCAAAGATTTGGAGGGTGGTCTGTTGTAGAAGGTCCAAGGACGAGAGCCGGCCTGATTGATAATCTTCTGAAACCTGAAAATGCAGTGCTTCGCAGCGCCTGGTATACATACCACAGAAACGGTTTGGATAATCTTTCCAACCAAAACCCTGCAAATGCCAAAAAATCAATTTTTGATGCTTTGATGAGATTGAAACCATTTGAAAATAATTTTCAGATGAACTATCCTTTCAACGTGTTTATCGAGAGTAAGAAGAATGAGATTTATGATGTATTTGCAAGCGGAAATAATGCGAATGTCAATATCAGTGACCTGAAAAATCTGATGAATACCTTCTCGCCTAAAGACACTGAAAGCAAGTGGAATAAGTGGAAGTAAAAAACATTAAAAGAGTTAGATAAAAATAAAATTTAGCTTTAGAAAAAAAAGATTTCACTGCTGCTTCAATTCGATTTGAAATTCTTAATAATCTTATCTGTTTTTCGATGAGCGCACAATAATCATGATTATTATAAATAGCAGATAATGATTGTCTTATATTTTTTAACGCAAAGTTTCCAAATTATATCTAAAAGTGTTAGTGAGCAAAGCATAATTCACAAGCGAATTTGTAAAAGCGAACGCTTTACGACGAATGTATTCGTCAACTTTGCTATCTTAAAATATTAAATAAATCAGTAAAAATCTTTGCGTTCAAAAAATTCTCAAATTCACTACGGTTTTATCTTTTATTTTTAATACTCTTAAACGTTTTTCTTTCAAATAAATTTCTTTAGTTTCCGTATTTTTGCACCATGCTGAACAGAATTTTCATCCAAAATTTTGCACTGATTGATTCACTTGATATTGACCTGAACAAAGGACTTCAGGTGATAACCGGTGAAACGGGTGCCGGAAAATCCATTATTCTTGGTGCTTTGCGATTGATTTTGGGTGAAAGAGCCGATTTAAAATCCATTGCCGATTCTGAAAAGAAAAGTGTTGTAGAAGCTGAGTTCGCAGTTTCAGAAAATTTAAAACCATTCTTTGACGATAACGACCTTGATTTTGAAAATCAAACGATTATCCGTCGTGAAATTCTTCCCGCAGGAAAATCTAGAGCTTTTGTAAATGATGTTCCCGTCACGTTGGAAGTGCTAAGAAATCTTTCTTCAAATCTGGTAGATATTCATTCGCAGTTTGAAACGTCTAATCTTTTTTCGGAGGAATATCAGTTCAGTATCATTGATGGACTTTCGAAAAATAAAACCCTCATTTCAAAATATCAGCAGACTTTTTCTCATGCTAAATCGCTTGAAAAAGAACTGGAAAAGTTGAAAAAACAACTTTCCGAAGGGAATAAAGAATCTGATTATAAAGAATTTTTACTGAATGAACTTCTTGAAGCCAATCTTGACGAAACCGATCTTGAGGATTTACAGAGTAAACTTTCAACACAGGAAAATGCAGGTTCTATTTCAGAAAATCTTTCCGGAATTTTTGCGCGATTTGATGCGGAAGAAGTCGGAATACTTGATGGTTTACTCGATGCTAAAAACAAACTTTCAAAAGTGGCAGATCTGTCGCATGAGTTTACCTTATTGAAAGAACGTTTTGAAGGAAATTTTATCGAGCTGAAGGATATTCTTTTCGAGCTTCAGAGTAAGGCAGAAGAAATTGAGATTAATCCGGAGGTTTTGGAAGATTTAAATGATAAAATCAACAGAATAAATTCACTTTTTCTGAAGCATAATGTAAATACTGTAGAAGAACTTGCTATCATTCGAGATAAAATTGCAGGTGAACAAAGCGGTTTTGCAGAACTTGAAAATTATATTGCCGAAACCGAAGAAAAACTGGCTGACATTTACATTGATCTGGAAGATCTCTCATCAAAACTTTCAGAAAACCGAAGAAAATCAGCACCGGTTTTTACTAAAAAAATTGAAACTTTGCTAAAGCAACTCGGACTTGAAAAAGCCATAATTGAAGTGCAGCTTTCCGAAGCAAAAGATTATAATCCCTTTGGAAAGGAGAAGATTGAGATTTTGTTTCAGGCGAATTCAGGTTTTCCGCTAAAGGCAATTCAAACCGCCATTTCCGGTGGAGAACGTTCCCGCGTAATGTTGGCGGTAAAGAAAATAATGGCTGAAAATGCAGAACTGCCAACGTTGATTTTAGACGAAATCGATACCGGTGTTTCCGGAAAAGTTGCCGACGAAATGGGCAAAGTGATGAAGGAAATGTCCAAAGATTTACAACTGATTGTGATTACGCACTTGGCACAAGTTGCAGCAAAAGGCGATAACAACTACAAAGTGGTAAAAGACGAAATTTCAGGCAGAACAAAGTCGAATATCATTCCATTAAACTCAAAGGAAAAACTGCAGGAAATTGCACAGCTTCTCTCCGGTTCTAAAATTACGGATGCCGCGCTGAAACAGGCGGAAGAACTGATGAAGTAATTTTAGTGTAACAATTTCCCTCATTCTTCAACAAATATGTAAAAGTAACAGAATGTATTTGCGGCTTTTACAACTCGAAATCAAGAATTTTTTCAGAAATCCACAACTGGGAACCAATTTATTCCTGAAAATCTTATCAATCCTCGGAATGCTTTGGTTTTTAATGATGATGGTTGGCCTTCCTTTTCTCCTGTATTTCTATGCAAAGGAGGAAATGTCAGATGATCCTTTAAAAGTATTAAGCCGATATTTTATTTATTATTGGGCTTTAGATTTGGTGATGCGCTATTTCTGGCAGCAGATGCCAACCCAGAATGTGAAGCCATTTTTAACGATGAATATTCCCAAATACAAAATCGTTAATTACACCATCATCAAGACCTTTGCACACTTTTTCAATTGGGGAAATCTGCTGTTTCTGGTGCCGTTTGCGTTACTTTTAATTGTTGATGGTGGCTTTTCTATATTAGGAGCTTTGATGTTTTTAATTGGAACACTGTTCATATTTTACTTCAATAATTTTTTGAATATTTTACTTAACGGAAAAGACAAAGTGTTGTATGCCGTTGCCGGAATAATGGTTGCTTTTGGCGTTTTGGAATACTTTGGAATTATAAAGCTGACTTCCATTTTCGAACCGGTATTTTATTCGCTTTATGCAGTGCCGGGAGCATTTTTAATTCCAATATTACTAACAGCGGTTGTTGCCTATTATTCTTATAAAACGATTAGTAACACATTTTATCTGGATGAAGGTCTGGAGCTGAAAAAAGTAGAAGGAAAAACTGAAAACATCGAGTTTCTCAATCAGTTTGGCGTGATGGGAACGTTCATCAATAATGATATCCGTCTGCTGAAAAGAAGCAAAGCTGCACGCTCAGCATTACTCATGAGCGTTCTGTTTCTGTTTTACGGTTTGTTTATGTTTAATGGTGCCTACAGTGACAGCCATTTTGGAAAACTCTTTGTTTCTATTTTTGTATCGGGAGGATTTTTATTTGTTTTTGGACAAAGAGTTCCGGCGTGGGACAGCACTTATTATCCGTTGATGATGACGCTTAATGTGCCTTATAAACAATATCTTCAAGGAAAATGGTCGCTGATTGTTTTAGGAACTTTAGTATCGCTTGTTCTGTCATTAGCGTATCTTTATTTTGGATGGGAAACTTGGCTAACAATCTTTGCATCAGGACTTTATAATCTCGGCGTTAATTCTTATATCACACTTTTGGCAGGCGCTTTCAACAAACAGGCAATCGATCTTAATTCCTCTGCCAAAACATTCGGTGGCGGTAAAAACAGCTTTAATATGAAGACGGTTCTCTTACTGATTCCGCAAATGCTCGTTCCGATTTTAGTTTACGGATTCGTCAATAATCTTTTCGATCAGATTGCAGCGGTTGTGGCATTAGGCGTTTTGGGAATCATAGGATTTTTGTTGAGAAATTTTATTTTTGATTTGATTGTAAAAGTGTACCGGACTGAAAAATATTCCACACTTGAAGCATTCAAAAAAATCAATTAATTAAAAAAAGAAATCATGATAAAAGTAGAAAACATATCCAAAGTTTACAATGGAACTAAGGTGCTTGATATTACCCATCTTGAAATTCCACAGGGAGAAAGTTTTGGTTTGGTTGGAAATAATGGTGCCGGAAAAACGACACTTTTCAGTTTGTTATTGGATTTAATCCAACCGAGTTCCGGATATATTTCAATAGCCGGAGCAAAAGTAAACGAGTCTGAAGAATGGAAAAACCGTGTCTCTGCATTTATTGATGATAGTTTTCTGATCGGATATCTTACGCCGGAAGAGTATTTTTATTTCCTTGGGGAACTTCGCGGAAAATCAAAAGCTGATGTCGATTCTTTCTTGAAACAGTTTGAAGATTTCTTTAATGGTGAAATTCTCAATGGGAGAAAGTATATCCGCGACCTTTCGAAAGGAAACCAAAAAAAGGTTGGAATTGTTGGTGCATTAGTTGGAAAACCCGAAATCATTGTTTTGGATGAACCATTTGCAAACCTCGATCCGTCTACTCAAATCAAGCTTAAAAAACTTATCAAAACCTGGACTGAGACCGAACAGGTCACTTTTCTGATTTCCAGCCACGATCTTGCGCACACCACCGAAGTGAGCAACAGAATTGTGCTTTTAAATAAAGGAGAAATTGTAAAGGATATCAAAACCAATCCTGAAACACTACGAGAACTGGAGGATTTCTTTTCCGGAACTTCTGAAGTTGAAACGGAAAGTCCTGTTTAGCATTTAATAGAAATGAAAAAATTGTTAGAACTTCACTGCCTAACAACGTTTTTCTTCCGTCTTTCGACTACAAACTTCCATCATCTAGCTTTTTAAACCATATCCTCCGGTTTCACCCACTCATCAAACTGCTCTGCGGTCAGCAATCCAAGATTGATGGCTTCTTCTTTAAGAGTTGTTCCGTTTTTATGTGCGGTTTTGGCAATTTTTGCAGCATTATCGTAGCCGATATGCGTGTTTAAAGCCGTAACCAACATCAAAGATTTATCCACCAATTCTTTAATTCTCGGTTCATTGGCCTCGATGCCAACAGCACAATGGTCATTGAAAGAAATGCAGGCATCTCCTAAAAGTTGTGCCGATTGTAAAAAGTTATAAGCCATCACCGGTTTGAAAACGTTCAGTTCATAATTCCCCTGAGTTCCCGAAAAAGAAATCGTGGTATCGTTCCCTAAAACCTGTGCACAAACCATCGTTAAAGCCTCGTTTTGTGTTGGATTTACTTTACCCGGCATAATGGAAGATCCCGGCTCATTTTCCGGAATAAAGATTTCACCGATTCCAGAGCGCGGTCCTGATGCCAGTAATCTGATGTCCTGAGCAATTTTGTAAAGTGCAACTGCCAATTGTTTTAGTGCACCATGAGTTTCTACAATGGCGTCGTGTGCAGCCAATGCTTCAAACTTATTTTTTGCAGTTTTAAAAGGAAGTCCTGTAAAACTTGCGATATAATCAGCGGCTTTTGCGTCGTAACCGTTTGGAGTGTTTAGCCCTGTACCAACAGCAGTTCCGCCCAATGCGAGTTCGGAAAGGTGAGGTAAAGTATGGTGAATTGCTTTCAAAGCATAATCCAGTTGAGCAACATAACCGGAAAATTCCTGACCTAGAGTCAAAGGCGTTGCATCCATTAAATGCGTTCTTCCGATTTTAACAATATTTGAAAACTTTTTGGATTTTTCATTCAGTGTGTCGCGTAGTTTTTGGACTGCTGGAATGGTGTGTTCTACCACTTTTTTGTAGGCAGCAATATGCATCGCAGTTGGGTAAGTATCATTCGAACTTTGCGATTTATTAACATCATCATTCGGATGAATGATTGATTTTTCACCTAATTTCCCTCCATTATTGACATGCGCTCGGTTCGAAATCACTTCGTTCACGTTCATATTACTCTGCGTTCCGCTTCCGGTTTGCCAAATCACTAACGGAAACTGTTCGTTCAGTTTTCCTTCCAGGATTTCGTCACATACTTTGGCAATCATGTCACGTTTTTCAGCAGGCAAAACTCGTAAATCAGTATTTGTAAAGGCCGCCGCTTTCTTAAGAATGGCAAAAGCTTCGATGATTTCGTGTGGCATCGACGCTTCCGGACCGATTTTGAAATTATTTCTTGAACGTTCGGTTTGTGCGCCCCAAAATTTATCTGCAGGAACCTGCACTTCGCCCATGGTGTCGTGTTCTGTTCTGTATTCCATTATTTTATGATTTTCTATAAAGTTATAAAAAATAACCCTTTCTGAGTTTCAAACTCTGAAAGGGTTTAATATTTAAAAAATACTTTATGCGATTTTACCATCTTATCAAGAAGTGTCTTCGATTTGTGTAAGCTCCCCATTTTTCAGTACACTTCAAAAGTAGAATTTTTTCTTGATTTTTTACTGCTGTTGTTG
>CAZPQV010000032.1:5731-23242 GCA_964588705.1 uncultured Chryseobacterium sp. | reverse complement strand
CCCTCCCCTTGCAACTTTTGGCTCCTGGGTTCGACTCCCCGCCAGGCCACACCTAAAAATTCCCGTAAATGTTTACGGTTTTTTTTTGCCTGTGTGGTGAAATTGGTAGACACGCCATCTTGAGGGGGTGGTTTCCTATGGATGTGCTGGTTCGAGTCCAGTCGCAGGCACCACAAAGATAAGCGATGGGTAATAAGCGATTAGCGATTTAAAATGCTTATTTTATTACTTATAATTGATAAAAAGACCGACCTGGTAGCTCAGCTGGTAGAGCAATACACTTTTAATGTATGGGTCCTGGGTTCGAATCCCAGCCAGGTCACAAATTTGCTGAAAAGTAAATTTTTTTCATATTAATATTTTGTGATTTGGTGTTCAAAGGCCTTCCATTGGAAGGCCTTTGATTTTTTTATTAGGAAAAATTACGGATTCAAAATTCAAAATTCAAGATTCCAGATTTCAAGTATTACTTATCACCCATCACCCATCACTTATTAATCCAGGTGCATATTGTCAATCAGTCTCACTTCGCCGGCGAAAACTGCTATAAATGCGCGGAATTCTTTGTCTTTATAAAAGAAATCTGTTTCCTTTAAAGTTTCCTCATCAGCAATAATAAAATATTCGAGTACAAAGCCGTTGGCTTTTTCAAAAATAGATTTCACACGTTCGTTGATTTCAGGAATGGTAAGAATTCTGAACCAATCGTTCACTTTTACCAATGTGTTGTGAATGATTGCGGCCGCCTGTCTTTGTTCTCTGCTGAGCCTTTCGTTTCTGGAACTCATTGCTAAACCATTGCTTTCACGAAGTGTTTCAACACCATGAACGGTTACCGGAATTTTCTTCTTCTCAACCATTTTTTTGATTATGGCAAGTTGCTGGTAGTCTTTCTGTCCGAAGTAAGCATTGTCGGGCTTTATCTGTTTAAAAAGTTCTTCTACAACAGTTCCGACACCGTCGAAATGTCCGGGTCTGAATTTGCCTTCCATTTCGTTTTCAAGTCCGTCGAAATCGTAAGTTTTGCTTTTTAAGCCATTGGGATAAATATCTTCAACTTTCGGAATATAAACGGCATCTACATTTCCGGTTTTCTCAAGCATTTTGATATCTGCACTGACGTTTCTCGGATATTTTTTCAAGTCTTCCTGATTGTTAAACTGCGTTGGATTTACAAAAACTGAAGAAATTACAAGGTCGTTATTTTTTCGGGCGGCTTCGTACAGGGAAAGATGTCCGTCGTGCAGTGCGCCCATCGTTGGCGCGAAGCCAATTTTTTTTCCCATTTCCTTGTTTCTCTCAATATACGCTCTCAGGGCGCTTTTACTTTTTAGTATTTCCATCGTTTAACTTTAGTATAAAAACAAATTTAATTAAAAAAACAAAAGAAAAAAATGCTAAAGTAAATTCCTGTGGTATTTTTTATTAATTCATAAATTATGTTAAATCGTTAGTTTTCCACTTATTTTTTGTAATTTTGCATTGTAATGTGTCCCTTTTAGAAGGGTGCAAAATATATATTATGCCGAATCAGAAAATATTGTATGTTACCACAGAGCTGTACCCTTATCAGGAAGACAGCAATATGGCAACCGCGGTGAATAAAATGGCGCTTAAAATGCACCAGGAAGGTAATGATGTTCGGGTTTTTATGCCAAGATTTGGACTGATAAGCGAACGAAAATTTCAATTGCATGAAGTTATTCGATTGTCCGGGATGAACATTATTATCAACGACCTCGATCAACGGCTGATTATAAAAGTTGCCTCGTTGCCTGGAGAGAGACTTCAGGTTTATTTTATCGACAACGAAGAATATTTTAAAAGAAAACACTACTACACAGACGAAGATGGCAATGAATTTGATGATAACGGAGAGCGCGCCGTTTTCTTCGCAAGAGGTGTAATAGAAACGATAAAGAAATTGAATTGGGTGCCGGATGTGATACATCTTAATGGCTGGATGTCTTCATTCATCCCGGTTTATCTGAAGAAATATTACAAGAACGATTACTATTTCAAAAACACAAAATTGGTTCTTTCCGTTTATAATGAGCCAAACAATAATTTCAACGAAACTGTAAATGAAGTTCTGAAGTTCGACAATATTACAGACCTTGACGCGTTAAAAAAACCGTGCTCGGAAAAATTTGTAATGGACAGTATGAATCTTGTTGACGTTTTGATAAAAGGAGACGAGTTCCTGGAAGGGGATATTGAAGCGTGCTTCTCGAAATCTAAAACTGAAAAAGCAGACTACATCGAACCTGAACAAATTGAAAAAGTTTATTAATCTATACTACTTAGAAAATTAATGGTAAAAAATATTAAGAATGTTTTTAAAACTTCCATGGTGATTATCGCTGGAAGTTTTGTTTTAATAGGATGTGAATCTGAGGCAGATAACTTAGGTTCGCAGTTTTTCGACCAAACTGCTGCGGAAGGCGTAAATGCATCGTATGATGTGGTTGCCTACAACATCAATAATAACGATACTTTGAGAACTGATGCTATAAAACTCACCAATGCTACGTTGGGTGCTTTTACAGAGCCGCAGTTCGGGATGCAGAAGTCCTCTTTAGTAACACAGATAAGACTCACATCTTATGATCCTGATTTTGGAGTGAATGCAGTGGTTGACAGTGCGGTTTTAGTTTTTAAACCTCAGTTTCCTGCGGACAGTGCAACAACTACAACTATGGACGATTATAAATGGCCTGATGGTGATGTTGCGGCTAAAAAGGAAGTGAAAACCTATCCGATTACAAAGTACGGGAAAGGAAGTTTGCCTTTAACATTGAACGTTCATGAAGTTGATGATTTCCTTGGATCTGGTTCAGACATGGTTTTCTCCAACAAGGTTGTGAATTACAGTACGCTGATTGGTACTTCCGAGCTTAGCGGAAAAATTACTTCAGTAAAAATCACCAAAGACAGTGATAATTCTGAGATTCTTGTAAGAGATCCTTCACTTAGAATTCCGCTGGAACCTACTTTCTTCCAAAACAAAATTATCGCTAAAAAAGGTCAGCCGGAACTTCTGAATGCTTCTAACTTTATCAGATATTTCAAAGGGGTACGTCTTTCAGTTGCTGAAAACGACGGATATATTATGAAGTTTAATCCTGGTGATATGCAGATTGTTGTTTATTATAAAAAGGATGTCACCGCCAATGGAACGACCACTCGCGAAAAGGCCAATTTCACTATGAGTTTAGGCAGTGGGAATGCAAAGTTCAGTCAGATTGAGTACGACAGAACCGGTGCAGCAGTAGCAACTGTTTTGGCGAACAGCAATTCTACGACCGGTGATGCGAAAATATACACTCAGGGAATGGGTGGTCCTAGTTTTGGAATCAGAATTCCTGCAGCAACCGTTGCTCAGCTTAAAGATCTTTACAAAAACGATAAAATCGGTATTATTTCTGCGAAGATTAAACTTTTTACAGATGCTTCCGTTTGGAATAATAAATATGAAAAACCTAAAGCTTTTACGGTGAGACAGAAGAATCTGAACACCTTCCTGGCAGAACTTGACGCATTTGGAACAATGGGAACTTTTCAGTTTGTAAGAGCATTTAATCTCGATAAAAATCCGGCTTATTATGAAGTTGGATTAACTCAGACTCTGAAAAATATTATTGAGAAAGAAGCTGAAAACAGAGATTTAATTCTTGAAGTTGGCGATTTCGAAATTAATGCTCAAACCGGACAGCGTATCGGTGTGAACTATAATTCAAGAGCTTACACTCCGAACAGAGTCGTGTTGGTTGGTACAGATCCTGCCAATGCAAACAGAGCTCAGCTGAATATCATTTACTCTAAAAAATAAAACTATAATTATATGTGTGGAATAGTTGGTTACACAGGTTTTCAAGATGCTTACAGCATCGTTATAAATGGGCTTAGAAGATTAGAATATAGAGGGTACGACAGTGCCGGAATTGTATTAGACAGCGATAACAACGCATTTGATGTTGCAAAGACGAAAGGAAAGGTTGATGATTTGGTTGCCATTTCAGAAAACCTGAAAGGTAAAGCAAAAGTAGGGATGGGACATACACGTTGGGCTACTCACGGTGTTCCGAGCGATAGAAACTCTCACCCACATTTGTCTAACAACGGTAAAATTGCGTTGGTTCATAATGGTATTATTGAAAATTATGACAGTTTAAAAACAATGCTTACCGGAAAAGGTTATACTTTTCAGTCAGAAACAGATACCGAAGTTCTGGTAAACCTGATTCAGTATTTCATGGATGAAAAGATTACTGAAGATTTTCCAACTGCCGTGAGATTCGCACTGAATGAAGTTTATGGTGCCTACGCTATCACTGTAATGCACGACGATTTCCCAGGGATTTTAGTGGTTGGAAGACTTGGTTCTCCGCTTGCTATCGGTCTTGGAAATAATGAGTATTTCATTGCTTCAGATGCTTCACCTTTTGTTGAATTTACCAAAGAAGCCATTTATCTTGAAGAAGGGCACATGGCAACGATTTCTTTGGAAAATGGAGTTGATATCCGAACCATTGTAGATAACTCTAAAATTGAACCTGCTATTCAGGAGCTGAAATTAAATCTTGAACAGATTGAAAAAGGAGGATTTGAACATTTCATGTTAAAAGAAATTTTCGAACAGCCAAGATCAATCCATGATACAATGAGAGGCCGTCTTTTGGTAGATGAAGGCATCATTAAAATGGCCGGAATTTGGGATCACCTTGAAAAATTCACTAATGCAAAAAGAATTATCATCATTGCATGCGGAACTTCTTGGCATGCAGGTTTAATCGGCGAATATCTTATTGAAGAATTTGCAAGAATTCCTGTTGAGGTGGAATATGCTTCGGAATTCAGATACAGAAATCCAATCATCAACGAAAATGACGTTGTAATCGCAATTTCACAATCAGGGGAAACTGCCGATACAATGGCTGCCCTTAAACTTGCAAAAGAAAGAGGAGCATTCATATATGGTATCTGTAACGTGGTAGATTCCTCAATTGCAAGAATTACGGATGCCGGATCTTACACACACGCCGGTCCGGAAATTGGCGTTGCCTCTACAAAAGCTTTCACTGCACAGCTTACAATTCTAACACTGATTGCGCTTAAATTAGGTAAGCACAACGGAAATCTTAGCAATCAGGAGTTCATGAAACTGATTACTGAACTTGACCTTCTTCCAAAGAAAATCGAAGAAGTTCTTGAAACCACTCACGAACACGTAAAAGAGCTTTCAAAAGATTATGTTGATGCTACAAACTTCCTTTATTTAGGAAGAGGTTACAACTATCCATCTGCTTTGGAAGGTGCTCTGAAACTGAAAGAAATTTCGTACATCCATGCTGAAGGATATCCTGCAGCAGAAATGAAGCACGGACCAATCGCACTGATTGATGAGAATATGCCAATTGTTATTATTGCGCCGAAAAGAGGTCACTACGATAAAATTGTAAGTAATGTTCAGGAAATTAAAGCAAGAAAAGGAAAAGTTATTGCTGTAGTTAATCAGGGAGATGAGCAGGTTGCGGCAATGGCAGACCATGTGATTGAAATTCCAGATACATCGGAATGCTTCTCACCAATTGTAGCGGCTATTCCTTTACAGTTATTATCTTATTATATTGCAGTTTACAGAGGAGCAAATGTGGATCAGCCACGAAATCTTGCAAAATCAGTAACTGTAGAATAATTTTTCAGCAGATATAAAATAATAATAATATTTTTTCGTTTGCTTGTTATATATTGATTTTTTTATAAAAAAAAATTAATAGATTTATCGTCTAATTCTGAAAATACAATATGAAGAGAATATTTCTTTTATTTTTATCGGTTTCGGTTATTGTATCCTGTTCTAAAGGATCCAGATCTTCTGGTAAGCCTGATACAAAAGGTGAATTGATTGCAAGGACAAAAGGCAAATCATTCGTTGCTGAAAGACCTTACGGAATGGTTGCTATTCCCGGAGGTTCTTTTGTGATGGGTATGGCAGATCAGGACTTTGTAAATACACCTGAGAAATCTCCTTTAAAAACGGTTACCGTTTCTTCATTCTTTATGGATGAAACTGAAGTTACCAATGCAGAATACCGTGTTTTCATCAATTATGTACGAGATTCAATTGCAAGAACTCTTCTTGCTGAAGCAGCAGGAGACGGTGGAGGATCCGGAATTGGAGAGTACGCCTATCTTGCAAAGAAGGCTGGGGGCGCATTAAATCCTTATCAGGAGTTTCTTGAATCTCAGGGTGGAAGAGACGGTTATGATGAATCTAAAAGATTGGATTGGGATGTTCCGTTGATGTGGAGAACTTCAGATTATCCGGATGTTCAGTATGCTGAAGTTTTAGAAACTATGTACATTCCTAAAACTGAAAGAATTAATAACGAAAGAATTATCGACAGCAGAAAACTTCTTTACGCTTACCAATGGGAAGATATCGAAACAGCAGTAAAAGACCGTGCGAGAGGCGCAGAGTATCTTAAGAAAGAAAGTATTGCCGTTTATCCGGATACAACTGTTTGGATCAGAGACTTTAACTACGCTTATAACGAACCGCTTTACGACGGTTATTTCTGGCACGATGCCTATAAAAATTATCCGGTTGTTGGTGTAACTTGGGATCAGGCAAGAGCTTTTGCCAACTATAAATCCAAAGCAAAATCTGACTGGAATGAAAGCCAGAAAAGAAAGAAACAAAAGCCAATGGCATTCCGTCTTCCTACTGAAGCAGAATGGGAGTATGCTGCAAGAGGCGGACGCGAAAATGCAACTTATCCTTGGGGTGGTCCTTATTTAATGGATGACAGAGGATGTTATTTGGCCAATTTCAAACCGAAAAGAGGTAACTATATCGAAGACGAGAAAAAAGGAAACTATACTTATACGGCACCGGTAAAAAGCTTTTCAAGAAATGATTTTGGTCTGTATGATATGGCAGGAAATGTAGCTGAATGGACGGAGTCTCCATATAATAACGCAACATATCAGGTCGCTTCTACATTAAATCCGTATTTATCTAACCAAGCTTATAGAGAAGTGAAAAAATCTGTGAGAGGAGGTTCATGGAAAGATGTAGGTTACCTTCTGATGAACGGTTACAGAGATTGGGAGAGAAAAGATTCTGCAAGAAGTTATATCGGATTCAGAACAGTCCAGGCAATTCCTGAAGGTTCAGCTAAATTCAAAAGAAAAACAAAATAAACTAATAATCAATAAAGAACTATAAAAATAAAACTATGTTAAAACTCAACGACAAAACTCTAAGCTTTCTTTTTAATATTGGTGCTTCGGTTGTAATTTTAGGAGCGCTGTTCAAAATTACACACTGGCCGCTTCCTTTCGGAATCAGTGCTAACCTAATTTTGGGTATTGCATTGGCTTTTGAGGCAGTAATCTTCTTTATTTCTGCTTTCAACCCACCGGTATCAGAAGAAAAATATGCATGGGAAAATGTATATCCTGAATTACTGGATGCGAATGCACAGCCAAAACCACGTCAGGTAAACCAATTGGTTGAAACCAGCGGTCTTGAAGTAAGCCTTTCTGAAAAATTAGACAAAATGCTTGCTGATGCAAAAGTGGATGTTTCACTTTTCGAAAGACTTAAAGCAGGATTAGATAAGTTTTCAACATCAGTAGATCAAATCAATCAAACGGTTGATGTATCTGCAGCTACACAAAAATATAACGATCAGCTTACTTTGGCAGCAAGCCATCTTGAAAGTGTAAACGCTCTTTACGCTTTACAGCTTGATCATGGAAGACAGCAGTCGGATGCACACCAAAAGTACATTGCTGATCTTCAGAAGTCTATGGATCATTCAGCTAAGTTTAATACCGAACTGGATGGTTTAACAGCTAATCTAAACAATCTTAACAGAGTTTACGGTGGAATGCTGAATGCTATGAAAGGTTAATTTTTTCTTTTTAATTTGAAAATTTAATTTAAAAATGGCAGGAGCAGCAACAGGAGCACACGGGCAACGACAGAAGATGATCATGCTGATGTATCTCATCTTCATCGCGATGCTTGCAATACAGATCGACCAGGAGATTATCCGGTCGTATGACGAAACCAATCAGACCCTTACCAAAACAAGAGGTCTTACCGAGTATAAGAACGACAGAATTTTCGAACAGACACTCGCAGCGAAAGCACAAACTTCTCCGGACACTTATTCGGCTCCGAATCAGGTTTATGGTGATCTTAAGCAGCGGGCAGACGGATTGGTACAGTTTATCGGTTCGCTTAAAAGCGATATGAAGAAAGATGCAAATTATGACGAAAGAGCAACTGTAGATGAAAACTTTACAGCGCTAAATAATACCGAGCCTTCCACAAATCTTTTCTTCGTTAGTTCCAACGAAAACAAACTTTCGGATAAAGCTTCAGAACTTAAGAAAAGAGTTGAAGATTTCAGACAGTTTGTTGTACAAAATGTTGGTGCACTTCCTGATATGAAGAATGTAGTAAGCCGGGCAAATGCAAATCTTATTACAGAATTTCCTAAAGGTGAGAAAAGAAACGGTAAGAATTATATGCAGTACCATTATTATGGTCAGCCATTGGTAGCAGCCCTTTCAAATCTTGAAATTCTTCAGTCGGAAGTAAGAAACGTTCAGTCGGATGCTTTAGTAATGATGCTTCAGGAGAAAGTGGATGCCGATATCAAGTTCAATGCATTTGAAGCCATTGTAGCAGCACCTACTGTAATTCTTCAGGGAGATAAAGCTGAAGCAAAAGTTGTGGTAGGAACTTATGCAAGTTCAATACCGGGGCTTACAATTTCCGGTGTCGACAGAACTGTAAACGGACAGGGATTCAAAAACCTTCCTACAGGTACTGTTGGAGATAACATTCCGTTTAGAGGTGCAATTTCATTTAATGATGCTAATGGTAAGACAATTACTCTGCCTTTCGAACATACATACCGTGTAATTGCAGGAGCAAAAGAAGTAGCACTGCAAAGTGGAGCCTTGGTTTCTGCGGATAAGATGAACGTTCTTTACCGTGGACTTCCAAACCCGGTATCTGGATCAATACTTGGTGCGGATAATTCTCAGGTGTCACTTTCAGCTTCCGGTGCGTCGGTAAGTGGAGGACGCGGGAAATGGACGGTAACTCCTGGTGCAGGTTCTACAGCAACTTTAACGATTTCCGGTAGAGATCCGAAAGGAAAAACAATTTCACAGTCTTTCCCTTTCAGAATCAAAAATATTCCGCCGCCAATCGGGCAGATCAGAGGTCAGAGTGTAATCAATGTACCGGCAAGTTCAATCCCGAACCAAACGGTTTCCGTTGCGATGCCGGATTTCGATTTCCCTGTGAGTTTCTCTGTAAACAGTTTTATGTTTAAAGTTCCGGGTAAACCTGGTATGCAGGTAAGTGGAAGTTCATTGAGCTCTGTTGCAGGTTTGGCTAAGAATCTACGTTCAGGTGATATTGCCTACGTATATAATATCAACGCTACGGCTACAGGATTGGGAGGACAGACTTTAAAACAGATTCCTCCTGTAGTAATAAACGTTCAGTAATTTCGTTTTAGAAGAAATGAAAAACTAACTTAAAGTTTTTTATAAGTATGAAAAAATTAGTTTGCAGCTTTTTGATTTTAGTTTCGGGTTACTCTTTTGCGCAGAATATTCTGAATGCAAAGTCTCCTGCGGAATTCCGTCAGATGAGAGAGGAGAACCAGAAGCTGGTGGGTGATTCTTTGGTTTCCAATGCTGTTACACCTTTAGAATATGGTTTTATCGAAGATAAAGACGTTCTGAAGAGTATGGTTGTTTGGGAAATCATTGATATGAACGACAAAATCAATCAGCCATTATACCATAATTCCGACGGTTTGGTTACACAGAACAAATCGCTTTATCAGGTACTTTTAGATGCCGTTAATTCAGGTAAAATTGCTGAAGTATATGATGATGAAATGTTCACTACGCGTCTAACTGCAGATCAGATTGCCGCAAGAACACACAATACGGTTGTAACCGACTGGTTAATTGATAAAATCAATGCCGGTGAAACAATCTCTGAAGAAGACAGAAGAGCAGGAACCGACCTTTACGAAACCAAAACAGAAAATGTAAAGCTTCTGAAAATCAAAGGAATGTGGTATATCGACCGCAGAGATGCTCAGATGAAGTACCGTTTGCTTGGTATCGCAGCAATGGGGCAGGATCCTTCGACAATGGGACAGTACGGCCCAGACGGAATGCCGATTGGTGGGCAGGACGAACTGATTGACCTGTTCTGGATTTTCTATCCGGACGCAAGAGAAGTTCTGGCAAACTCCATTGTATTCAACAATAAAAACCTTTCTTCGGATGTTTCTTATGATGATATTCTTAATGCGAGAAGATTTTCTTCAATCATTTATAAATCACAGAATGGTTTAGGAAACGGCGTAATCAACGACTATATTCCGAACGATGCAGATGGACAGATGGAAGAAAGCGAAAGAATAAAAGCACAGATTCTTCAGATGGAGAACGATATGTGGAATTACTAAACATTCAGTTTTGAAAATACATAAAACCTAAGTAAATTTACTTAGGTTTTTTTGTTATGAGAAATGTTGATTATGTTATTGTAGGAGATGGTTATGCTGCACTATTTTTTGCTCATCAGTTAATTAAAAATAATAAGCCCTTTGTCCTTTTTTCTGCAGGTAAAAAGAGTGCTTCGCAAGTTTCGGCAGGAATCGTTAATCCTGTAGTCTTAAAGAAATTTACCACTTTTTGGAAGGCACAGGAGCAGATTGATTTCCTTAAAGAAACACTTTCTGAGATCGAAACTTATACCGGAAAGAATTATTTAATTAAAGAAAATATCCGCCGTATTTTTCATGATGAAAAAGAGAAAGAACTTTGGCTAAAAAAAGCAGATAATGAAGAACTGAAACCATTTCTTTCAAAAGAATTTTCTGAATTAAATTTACTCAAAAATCCATTTCAGTCGGGAAAAGTAGAACAGTCTGCACGTTTGGATGTCAACGGATTTTTTACGGATATGCTTCAATATTTGGATGATAATGATTATTTAGTCAAAGAAAAATTTGAATACCCCCAGCTGAATAAAGCCGACAGTCAGTATAAAGATTATCAGTTTAAAAATATTGTTTTTGCCGAAGGAATGGGTGTTACAGAGAATCCTTATTTCAAAGACATTCCGGTAAATCCTAACAAAGGACATCATTTAAAAGTAAAACTTTCCGAAAATCCAGGTAATCAATTTACGGTAAAAAAGAAACACTTTCTGTTTCCTGTAGATGAACATCTGCATTATTACGGTGGGACTTACGACCGGGAACAGCTTTATCACAAAATTGATGAATCGGCAGTTCAGCAGCTGATTAGCGGACTTTCGGAAATTTATAAAGAAGATTTTGAAGTGGTTGAAGAGAATTTCGGCTTTCGTCCGACCGTTAAAGACCGCCGTCCAATCCTGGGAAATCATCCGGAATTTAAAAACTTCTACGTGTTCAATGGTTTGGGAGCAAGAGGTATTTTGAACGGAAATTATTTTGCGCAAGCTCTTTTCAATACTATTGAGAATAATGCAGAACTTCCACATGAAGTCGATTTGAAAAGATTTTCTTAAAAACTATTTTTTTAACGATACTTTAAGACAGAATTTCATGAAAAATTGTTATATTTATTATCTATTAAAAATTAAGTTTTTGATAAATAAAATCTAATATATTTACACTAAATCTTAATCAAATATAATATGAACGACGACAGCAAAAAACTTACCCGTCAGACCGGAGCACCGGTTGGTGACAATCAGAATGCAATGACAGCCGGACCAAGAGGGCCGATGTTACTTCAGGATGCATGGTTTATCGAAAAAATGGCGAACTTCGACAGAGAAGTAATTCCTGAGAGAAGAATGCACGCCAAAGGTTCGGGAGCGTTCGGAACTTTTACCGTGACGCACGACATTACGCAATATACCAAAGCAAATATCTTCAGCGAAATCGGTAAGAAAACAGAAATGTTTGCCCGTTTTTCAACAGTTGCCGGTGAAAGAGGAGCTGCTGATGCCGAAAGGGATATCCGAGGTTTTGCTTTGAAATTTTATACCGACGAAGGAATCTGGGATTTGGTTGGCAACAACACACCTGTTTTCTTCTTCCGCGATCCGATGAAATTTCCGGATTTGAACCACGCTGTAAAACGTGATCCAAAAACCAATATGAGAAGCGCCAACAACAACTGGGATTTTTGGACTTTGCTTCCTGAAGCACTTCACCAGGTTACCATTGTGATGAGCGACAGAGGAATTCCGGATGGATACCGACATATGCACGGTTTCGGAAGCCACACCTACAGTTTTATCAATAAAGATAATGTAAGACATTGGGTGAAATTCCATTTCCGCACGCAGCAGGGAATTAAGAATTTGTCTAATGAAGAAGCCATTTATACGATAGGCCGTGACCGAGAATCTGCACAGAGAGATTTATTTGAAGCCATTGAAAGAAAAGACTTCCCAAAATGGACTTTGTTCGTTCAGATTATGTCTGAAGAACAGGCAAAAACCTACCGTTTCCATCCGTTTGATTTAACAAAAGTTTGGTCTAAAAAAGATTTTCCATTGATTGAAGTTGGGGAATTTGAACTGAATAAAAATCCTGAAAATTATCACGCAGATGTAGAACAGGCAGCGTTTAATCCAATGAACATTGTTCCGGGAGTTGGTTTTTCACCGGATAAAATGCTTCAGGGAAGACTGTTTTCTTACGGCGATGCACAGCGTTACAGACTAGGTGTGAACCACTTCCAAATTCCTGTAAACAAACCAAGATGTCCTTATCATGCATTCCACAGAGACGGTGCAATGCGTGTTGACGGCAATTACGGCGGAACCAAACATTATAACCCAAACAGTTATGGCGAATGGCAGGAACAGCCGGAATACAAAGAACCGCCATTGGAATTGGAAGGAACCGGATATGCACACAATTTCCGTGATGATGATAACGATTATTATACTCAGCCCGGTGATTTATTCAGAATTATCAAAGCTGACGGAAAAGCGGATGTTCTCTTTACAAACACCGCCGCAGAAGTTGGAGGTGCAGAGAAGTTTATCCAAATCCGCCATATCCGCAACTGCTATAAAGCCGATCCTGAATATGGTGAAGGTGTAGCAAGAGCTCTTGGATTAACAATGGATGAGGTAAATAATTTCGATATGACGCCTTACGACCAATGGGCACCAAGACCAACTAACGGATAAAAAACAACATTTATTTTAACCTGCCGGAAACGGCAGGTTATTTTTGTTTTAATATTAAGTTTAATGAACAGATAGGTTCAGTTTTTGCAGAGGTAAGACAATGTCGGTTTCAAACAATACTGTTAGTTCTACAACAAAGAAAATTCTCCCTTTTATTCTTGCAACAGCAATCTTTATGCAGATGCTGGATTCCACGGTACTGAACACTTCCCTGAAATCTATTGCCGAGGAACTGAACGAATCGCCGCTCGAAATGCAGAACGCCATCATCAGCTACGTGCTTACACTGGCGATTTTTATGCCTGTAAGTGGATATTTGGCAGATAAGTTCGGGACGCGGAAGGTGTTTATTTTTTCCATTGTGTTGTTCAGTTTGGGGTCTCTGTTCTGCGCATTGTCGCAAACGCTGAATCAACTGGTGATTTCCCGTGTCATTCAGGGTTTGGGAGGTTCACTGATGACGCCTGTCGGAAGGCTCGCTCTTATTAAAACTTATGATAAAAACGAATTACTGAAAGCATTGAACTATGCCATTATTCCGGCATTAATCGGTCCGGTTTTAGGACCTTTGGTTGGCGGTTATTTTGTGGATTATTTCTCCTGGCACTGGATTTTTCTCATCAACATTCCCATTGGAATTATCGGAATTATTCTGGGTTTAAAATATATGCCTGATTTCAAATCTTCCGGAATAAGTTTCTTCGACCTGAAAGGATTTCTGATTTTTGCTGGGGCATCTTTATTCATATCCATCGCGCTCGAACTGTTGGGAACTTCAAAAAATACAACTCCCATCTTACTGATTTTCATTTTGGGATTCCTGATGCTGTATTTTTATTACAAGCACGCCCGAAAATCGGACAATCCAATCTTTCCGTTGAACCTTTTTCAAATCAGAACATTTCGTGTTGGTATGGTCGGGAATCTTGCAACACGATTGGGAATTAGCGCGATACCTTTACTTTTACCATTGATGATTCAGATTGCGTATGGACAAAGTGCTGTGGTTTCGGGCTGGATTGTTGCGCCAATGGCATTAACAGCGATGTTTGGAAAATCAGCAGTGGTGAAGATTCTTGATAAAATCGGATACCGAAAAACGCTGCGCATCAATACAATAATTCTGGGTGTTTTAATCATGTCACTGGCAATTCCGGGAATTGATTCTTCCATTTATTGGTTCGTTCCGATTTTGGCAGTGATGGGATTTTTCAACTCCATTCAGTTTACTTCCATGAATACCATTGCCATCGCCGATTTACGAAATTTTCATACAAGCAGTGGAAACTCTCTTTTGGCAGTTAACCAACAACTCGCAATTGGTTTTGGAATTGCATTCGGCCTTTTGGTACTGAGGTTTTTTGAGAATCATAATCAAATAATTCAAGGAAGTCTGCACACGGCATTCAGATATACTTTTTTAGTGGTTGGTTTAATCACTATTATCATGGGAAATGTATTCCGTCGTCTGCATGTTTTGGACGGAAATAATTTGAAATCCGAAGAAGCATAAGAAAATTTCTTCTTACCATACATCAACACTTTTACGGTTTTCTTTGGCTAATTTTGTATCAATAAATTACAAATCATTATGAAAATAGCATTAATCGGCGCTACAGGATATGTAGGAAATGCCATCCTGAACGAACTTACAAGCAGAAATTACAAAGTAACAGCTATCGCAAGAAATACGGATAAAATTACTAATGAAAATGAAAATATCACAAAAAGAAATGCTGATATTTTCAAAACAGAAGAACTGACTGAAATTCTTAACGGAAGTGATGTGGTGATAAGTGCATACAATCCCGGATGGACAAATCCTAATATTCACGATGATTATCTGAAAGGCGCAGAAAGCATTCAGAAAGCAGTTGAACAGTCGGATGCGAACCGTTTAATCATTATCGGAGGTGCCGGGACTATGAAAATTGACGGAAATTATATCGTTGACGGACCTGATTTTCCAAAAGAAATATATCCCGGAGCCAGCGCAGTGAAAAAATATTTCGTTGAAAACTTAAGCAAAAACGAAACGCTTGATTGGGAATTTTTTTCTCCTGCCATTGAAATGAATATGTTCAGCGAAGACAAAGACCGTGGCAGAACCGGAGCATACCGCTACGGAAACGATACACCGGTTTTTGATAATGAAGGTCGTTCTAGACATTCGGTAGAAGATTTGGCTGTAGCTATTGTCGATGAAATCGAGCAAAAACAGTTTGTGAGAAAACAGTTTACAGCAGCTTACTAGATTACGAATTACAAAATACAACTAACTCTAATAAATAAAGAAGTCTATTTTTACTTCGGTCTTCGGACTGCGGACTTCCATCTTTAAAATATGAAAAACATAGAATTCGGTCTAATGACCTTCGCAGATATGGCACCGGAAACTGTTTCCGAAAAAGGTACAAACGCCCACCAAAGAATACAGAATTTACTGGAGGAAGTAAAGCTCGCCGATGAACTCGGGATTGATGTTTTCGGTTTGGGAGAACATCACCGCGACGATTACTCGGTTTCTTCACCAACTACGGTTTTGGGAGCAGCAGCAGCCATTACAAAAGATATTAAACTATCGAGTGCGGTGACTGTTTTAAGTTCCGATGATCCGGTGCGTGTGTATCAGCAGTTCGCAACCATTGACCTGATTTCGGGTGGTAGAGCCGAAATTATGGCAGGAAGAGGTTCATTTATCGAAAGTTTTCCTTTATTCGGATACGATTTGGGAGATTATAACGAACTGTTTGAAGAAAAACTGGAACTTCTTCTGGAAATCAATAAGTCAGAAAAAGTAAACTGGAGCGGAAAACTACGTGCACCAATTCACAATCTTGGGGTTATCCAAGAGCAGTAGAAGGTGAAATTCCGGTTTGGTTGGCTGCAGGCGGAACACCATCGTCGGCAGTTCGTGCTGCAAAACTGAAATTGCCTATAATGCTTGCCATCATCGGAGGGATGCCGGAAAATTTTATTCCGTTCATCAATTTGTATAAGAAAACGGCTTTGGAAAGCGGAACTTCTGCGGAAAATTTACAGGTTGGCATCAACAATCACGTATTCATCGGTGAAAATGATGAGGAAATTGCAGATGCTTTCTTCCCGCACTATGCACAGATGATGGACCGTGTTGGAAGAAGCCGTGGTTGGCAGCCAATGTCCCGACAACAGTTTGAATTTATGAGAAGCAAACGTGGTTCACTAATGGTAGGAAGCGTAGAAAAGGTTATTGATAAAATCGTATTGGAGCACGAAATGTTCGGATTCACAAGATTTATGGCGCATACAAGTCTGGGAACCGTTCCTCATGAACTAACTATGAAATCTATACAACTTTACGGAAATGAAGTGATTCCTGAAGTGAATAGAAGATTGGGATTGTAGCTTGAAGTTGGAAGCACGAAGCACGAAGTTTCAAGTAACAAATAATTATAAATTCGGTTACGCTATTAGAAATTTTTGAAGCTTCTAAATAGTTTTTCCTTAAATTGTAAAATCAAAACCAACACATACAATGTCAAACATCGAATTAATCATTGAAGAAAAAGCTGCCGATATTGGAAATTTTCTGGTTGGCAGACTGCTTCCTTTCCGTGAGAAACGAGCGGTGGGTCCTTTTGTTTTTATTGATCATATGGGTCCTGCAAAACTTTCGGAATATCAGAATCTGGATGTTCCGCCGCATCCTCATATCGGGCTTTCAACCCTAACTTATCTTTTTGAAGGTTCTATTTTTCACCGCGACAGCATAGGCAGTGCAATTGAAATTCGGCCGGGTGCCGTGAATTGGATGACTGCAGGAAAAGGCGTCGTTCATTCCGAAAGGACTCCTGAATATTTAAGAAGTTCGGATAAATCGCTTCATGGATTTCAAATTTGGGTGGGACTTCCTAAGGAATTGGAGAAAATGAATCCGGAATTTCATCACACGGAAGCTTCCGAAATTCCGACATGGGAAGAAAATGGGGTGCAGTACAAACTGATTGCAGGTGAGGCTTTTAGCAAAAAATCACCGGTGCCTGTTTACAGCAAATTGTTTTTCATTGAAATTAAAAATAAGGAGAAAGCAAAAATCAATATCGGTCAGCATCTTTTCGGTGAAGTGGCAATGTATGTTTTGGAAGGCACGGTGAATATTGAAGGACATGAATTCGGATCAAAACAACTTTTAGTTGCTAAAAATGCGACACTTTGTGAGTTTGAGATGAATGAAAACTCTACCGTATATCTTTTTGGTGGAGAACCGTTTC
>CAZPQV010000032.1:0-5721 GCA_964588705.1 uncultured Chryseobacterium sp. | reverse complement strand
TTGATTGGCACGACCAAAATCTCGCTGCTTTCCCGAAAGTCGTTGGCGATGAGGAAGAGTTTGTTCCTTTGCCAAAAGCAATCTTAAAACAAAAAACAGAGCAAAAAAATAATAATATGACAGAAATAAAACATCACAACAACGAAAAAAACGGAGTTTTTGAAATCTGGTATGAAGGAGAAAAAGCAGGGGAAATGACCTACACATGGGCAGGCGATGATAAATTAATCATCGATCATACCGAAGTTGATCCGGCATTTGGCGGAAAAGGATTGGCTAAGCAACTGGTTTTGGCAGGCGCAAACTATGCACGCGAAAACGGTAAAAAAGTAATGCCGCTTTGTACTTACGCAAAATCTGTTTTCGACAGAAATGCAGATCTTCAGGATTTACTTTTCTAAACATTCTTTTCATAAATAAATTTGAAACGCGCCAGTCGGCGCGTTTCTACTTATTGCTAAAAAAACTATATTTGCTAGATTTAAAAATTCAAATTAATGAGTTCTACCACTATACTGCTGCTTTGTGTTTTTGTTTATTTCATTGGTTTACTGATTATTGCATACTTCGCAAGCCGCGGTTCAGACAACCAATCATTTTTTATCGGAAATAAAAAAAGTAAGTGGTGGCTGGTAGCATTCGGGATGATCGGAACGAGTCTCAGTGGAGTTACTTTTATCTCGGTTCCCGGAACGGTTGGTAAAATGACCGGTACAGAATACATCTACGGTGGATTCGAGTATTACATGATGGTGATTGGATTTTTCGTTGGATATTTTGTAGTCGCTTTTATCCTGCTGCCATTATATTACCGCATGAATCTCACCTCCATATATACTTATCTTGGCAAAAGATTCAATGTTGAAGCGCATAAAATCGGTTCATTATTTTTTATTATTTCAAGATCAATTGGAGCAACGGCGAGACTTTACCTGGTTGTAAATGTTTTGCAGATTTTCCTTCTTGAAGGATTAGGAGTTCCGTTTTGGGTGACTTCTGCAGTTATTCTTCTTATGGTGCTTCTTTACACCTTTGAGGGTGGTGTTAAAACCATTGTAATTACTGACACGTTGCAGACTTCATTCATGATTATCAGTTTAATTGGATGTATTGTTTATATCCTTTCAAACCTTGATCTTAGTGCGACTCAGGCGTATTCTATTCTTGCTGAAAAACAGTACACCCATCTTGTAAATACGGACATTAATTCTAAAACTCATTTCCTAAAAACATTCTTTGGCGGGATGTTCATTACCATTGCAATGACCGGTCTGGATCAGGAAATGATGCAGAAAAATATCTCGGTGGATAACCTGAAAAACTCCAAGAAAAACATGCTCACCTTCGCAGGAACACTGCTTTTAGTAAATCTTGCTTTCTTGTTTTTAGGCGGTTTACTTTATTTGTTTGCTATGGAAAACGGAGCAGTTTATCAGCAGATTACAAATGTTGTAAATGGACAGGAAAGTATTGCAAATGTTTTTGGATTTAAAGATGCTGCAGGAAATGTGAACAATATTATGGGTGATGATTTGTTCCCGGCACTTTCACTTCAGGGGTATTTCCCATTGTTAATTGCCGTAATTTTCTTAATTGGATTGACCTCGGCACTTTTCCCTTCGGCAGACGGTGCTTTAACAGCGGTTACAAGTTCTTACTGTGTGGATTTGCTTCGAATAAATGAAGACCAAACCAAAACCGAAAAACAGAAAAAAAGAACCAGAATGAGAATTCACCTGATTTTTACGGTGGTGTTCTTTATCCTGATAATGATATTTAAAGCCATCAACGATAAGTCTATCGTTTATTTGATCATGGAGGTTGCCGGTTATACATATGGGCCGCTTCTCGGCTTGTTTGCTTTTGGAATTTTTACCAAATACAGTATTAACAAAAAAGGCTGGATTCTCGCAGTTACACTGTTGGCGCCTGTAGCGACCTATCTTCTCAATCAACTGGTAATAAACAATACCGATTACAGAATTGGGGTAGAGCTTATCGTGATTAATGGATTGCTCACCTTCATTGGCCTTTGGCTGATAAGAGACAGAAAGGCCATCATTTAATAAATAAGTCCGTTGAAAATCAACGGATTTTTCATTTTCGAAACCGCTTAAAAAATTGTAAATTCGCGAGCAAATAAATCAAGTATAATGAGTAAAAGTATTGAAGAGTTAAAATCACTTACTACACAAATCCGAAGAGATATTCTTAGAATGGTGCACGCCGTGAACTCGGGGCATCCGGGCGGAAGTTTGGGTTGTACAGAATATTTCACAGCACTTTACGGAAAGGTAATGAATTACAAACTGCCTTTCACGATGGAAGGTAAAAATGAAGATTTATTCTTTCTTTCGAACGGACATATTTCGCCGGTTTTTTATTCAACTTTAGCAAGATTCGGCTTTTTTCCGGTAGATGAACTAAGAACGTTCAGAAAACTGGATTCCAGACTTCAGGGTCACCCTACAACTCACGAAGGACTTCCGGGAGTACGCATTGCGTCCGGTTCTTTAGGACAGGGACTTTCTGTTGCTGCAGGTGCTGCTTTGGCAAAGAAACTCGATGGTGATAAAAGTTTGGTTTATACACTTCACGGAGATGGGGAACTTCAGGAAGGTCAGATTTGGGAGGCACTGATGTTTGCTGCTCACCACAGAATTGATAATTTAATTTCAACCATCGATTATAACAACCGTCAAATTGATGGTGATGTAGATGATGTGATGTCGCTTGGAAATCTTCGTGCAAAACTGGAGGCTTTCGGTTGGGAAGTTTTGGACGAGAAAAACGGTAACGATTTAGACGCCGTAATTGCGATTCTTGAACACGCCAAAACAAAAACCGGAAACGGAAAACCTGTCGTAATCATCCTTCATACAGAAATGGGGCAGGGAGTAGATTATATGATGGGAACGCATGCTTGGCACGGAAAAGCACCGAACGATGAGCAGTTGGAAAGTGGTTTGAAACAACTTTATCTTGAAGCACCTGCGGATTACTAATCCGTTTATGTGATGAAAATCAAAATTTTATTTTCTTTTTTCGTATTGGTTTCTTTCTTGGGTTTGGCTCAGGAAAAGAAAATTACGTTTGATAAGAAATATAATTATCAGTTGAAGGAAAAGGTTGATTCTTCGATGATTGGCAAAGCTCACACGAGAGTTTACAATTTCGAATTCTACACCGGCAAAACCAACGAATATCTTACCATTGCGGATATCAGACAGACTACTCTTGGTTTTTTCACGGATCCGGATGGAACGAGTGTTGTAAATTTCGGATTCAATAACCGACTGATTCCTAATTTTTCGCTTCATAATAATGCGTTCAATTTTCTTCGTGAAGGAGAAGTTCTTGTTCAGAAGTTTGCCGCATCAAAACTGGGAACTAAAGAAACCATTTTGGGAATTACCTGCGACAATTATATTTTGAAACCTGTTTTCATCGATCAGCAGGAAAAAGAAGAAGGTAACAGTAATATGAAAGCCTGCATTAGTGATAAATACGGAGTGAATAACGTTCCGGTTTTAACGTCTATTTTCAATATTCCTTCTCCTCAGAAAATGGATATCATCGGATCGGGATTTATAATGAAATTGGGCCCTGAAAAAAAATACGACAAAGAATATTTGATTCTGAAATCGGTGGAAGATGTTAATCAGACGATTTATTTCGACAATAAGAAAAGTCTTGCAGATCAAAAAAAAGTTACAGATTCTTTAAAAGCAGAATACAATAAGATTTTTGGTGATCCCAATGATTCCCCTTTTGTTACAGATACAGCTGCGGTAGTTGATGAATATGGCAGTTTCGATGAAGGCATTGATGTTTACGAATCCACATACAAAAAACCGGTTTTGGATGGAAGTTTAGTTGTAGATAAAGAACTTTCGGAGTTCGAGTGGAAAATTCTACCGAAACACTGTAGAAATCTTGATAAAGACTTGACGAAATTCGATAGCGCAGAACTAAGAAAAAGTTTAAGAAACTACGTGGGACAAATGTGCGATATGTATCTTACGCAAAAAGATTACGAAACCGTTGCAGAAAAAATTACTTTGGACGAAATTCGGCGGGAGGTATTATTTATTCTTGAAAATAAGGATAAACTCACTAAATCCGACCAACAGAAGCTCATCCAATATTTAAAAAAATTAGATTAAAAAAGTAGAAATGAAATATACATACACAGAAAAAAAAGACACCAGAAGCGGTTTTGGAGCAGGGCTTGCAGAACTTGCGGATAAAAACCCGAATGTTGTTGCACTTTGTGCAGACCTTATCGGATCGCTGAAAATGGAAAAATTTATTGAGAAAGCACCGGAAAGATTTTTTCAGGTAGGGATTGCAGAAGCCAACATGATGGGCGTTGCTGCAGGACTTTCAATCAATGGTAAAATACCTTTCACAGGAACGTTTGCCAATTTCTCTACTTCCAGAGTGTACGATCAGATTCGTCAGTCGATTGCGTATTCCGGGAAGAATGTGAAGATTTGTGCTTCTCACGCCGGTTTAACGTTGGGTGAAGATGGCGCAACACACCAGGTTTTGGAAGATATCGGAATGATGAAAATGCTTCCGGGAATGGTCGTAATCAATCCTTGTGACTATAACCAGACGAAGGCTGCAACCATTGCGATTGCAGATTACGAAGGTCCGGTGTATTTGAGATTCGGAAGACCGACGGTTCCTGTTTTTTTGCCGGAACATATGCCTTTTGAAATCGGTAAAGGAATTTTACTTCAGGAAGGTAAAGATGTTACAATCGTTGCAACAGGACATTTGGTTTGGGAATCTTTAGTTGCTGCTGATGAACTGGAGAAAGAAGGGATTTCGTGTGAGGTGATTAATATTCACACCATCAAACCGCTTGATGAAGAAATCATCCTGAAATCTGTAGAGAAAACAGGAAAGATTGTAACGGCTGAAGAGCACAATTATCTTGGTGGATTGGGAGAATCTGTAGCCGGAATGCTTGGCAGAAGAAGACCAACGCCTCAGGAGTTTGTTGCGGTAAACGATACTTTTGGTGAATCTGCAACACCTGCAGAACTGATGAAAAAGTATAAGATTGATGCTGCAGCAGTAAAAGAAGCGGTAAAGAGAGTTATGGCAAGATAATATCTTTAAACCATCTAAAATAAATAAAAAACACGTTCTCAGAGCGTGTTTTCTTTTTTAACAAAAAAGTCCAATAAATACTTTATTATGTCCTATTAGTTGATTTGCAGATAGTATAATTTCGTCCGGTAAGTATATTAATAAATAATCATGACGAGCAAAACAACTAAATTTTTGAAAACAGCATTACCTTTCTTAGGTCTGTTTTTCAGTTTGAATCTTTCTGCACAGGAATCAGAAACAGCAGAATTTAAAAATCCTCCGATGAATTTCGAGGTGTTAACGGGAAGTAGAGGAGTGTCTTTTCAAATGGTGATCGATAAGAAAATAAAATCTGCACCAATGATTGGATTTTTTAGCGTTACCGATTTCAATTCAGATTGGGGAAACGACCAGCTTGGAGATTTAATGGTAATGGGAAAAGCTACAGTTGATATCGTGAAAGGGTTGAAGTTTGGTGCCGGTTTCCAGAATACTCCCGGAGGAATCCTTCCTTCCGCGGCTTTAATTTACACTTATGCCAATCCTGAATGGTTGATTTTGGCAATGCCAAGAATTGATCTTACCAAGAATGCAACAGGAGAAGCATTTGGTTTA
>CAZPQV010000031.1:0-23309 GCA_964588705.1 uncultured Chryseobacterium sp. | reverse complement strand
CCGATCGCCCCTCCAAAAATCATCGCCATAGGAATCAGCAGGTAATTGGTGGTCATTCCTTCCTTAATCCATTTATTGAAGAGGTAAACCATTCCGCCAATCAGAAAAATTCTTACAATCACGAGGAAATATTTTCCAAGAAGACCGCCAAACTGGAAACCATAAGCCATTCCCGGATTTTCCACGAAAGTCAGCCGAAACCAATCCAATCCCATTACCGGAATACTGTCGCCGTAATGAAAATTAGTTTTGATGTAAAATTTAGAAACTTGGTCGATTAAAAGAATAAGGAATGTAACGAGTGCTATTTTCTTCATTGTATCGCTAGTAATGGGTAATAAGCAATGAGTAACGATCGCTCATTACTCATTACCAATTACTGATATTTTATCGCTGCATATTTTTCGCCTCAATACTCAAAGTAGCATGAGGAACAGCTCTTAAACGTTCTTTTGGAATCAGTTTTCCGGTTACTCTGCACACACCGTACGTTTTATTTTCAATACGGATTAAAGCGTGCTTCAGGTCACGGATAAATTTTTCCTGTCTTCCGGCAAGAATCGCATTCTGCTCTTTGCTTAATGTTTCTGCGCCTTCTTCAAACGCTTTAAACGTTGGTGAAGTATCATCAGTTCCATTATTTTGGTCGTTGATGAAATTCTCGTTGATAAGCGCCAAGTCCTTCTCAGCTTTTTCTATTTTTGCTTGAATTAATTCTTTAAATTCCTTCAAATCAGCATCGCTGTAACGTTGTCTTTCTTCTGCCATTTCTTCTGTTTTTCGATGTTGGTTATTAACTTTAATGAACGGTCTGAATTATCATATTAAGATACTGAAAATTTCAATCGGTTCAAAGTTTTTCTACATTCACTTTAAATTTGACGTCATCAATGTCTATCTCGTCAAAAATAGTTAGTGAATTTACAATTTCTATTTTATCTGACAATACTTCGGCGGAGATATATTCACTATTGTTGATAAGTTCTTTTTCAAACGGTGAATTCGCTTCCAACTGAATTGATATTCTGTCAGTTAACTCAAAATCTTTATCTTTTCTCAGATTCTGAATTCTATTGATGAATTCCCTTGCGATTCCCTCCGCTTTCAGTTCGTCGGTAATCGTCAAATCTAATGCCACAGTTGTTTTTCCTTCGCTGGTTACCGTCCATCCCGGAATATCTTTGGTGGAAATTTCTACATCTTCAAGCCCGATTTCGTGTCCGGCTACGGTCATTTTTCCCTCTTTTTCAAGTTGTGCAATCTGTTCTGTGGTCATTGTAGAGATTTCTGAACCCACGGTTTTCATATCTTTTCCAAGTCTTGAACCAAGGGTTTTGAAATTTGGTTTAATCTGTTTTACAATTAAATGAGATGCTTCTTCAGCATTAATTAACTGTAATTCTTTCACATTCACTTCCTGTTTGATCAGTTCTGAAACAGCCAAAATCTGTTCTTCCGCTTTCTTATCCAAAACCGGGATCATTACTTTTTGTAGTGGTTGACGAACCTTAATGTTTTCTTTCTTTCTTAATGAAAACACCATGGAAGTGATGGTTTGAGCCAAATGTGTTTTCTCCACCAAATCCGTATCGATTTTGCTTTCATCAGCAACCGGGAAATCCGTTAAGTGAACCGAAACCTGCGATTCTTTTCCTGTTACAGCGTTTAAATCCTGAAATAACTGATCCATGAAGAACGGCGCAATCGGCGCGGAAAGTTTTGCGACTGTTTCAAGACAAGTATAAAGCGTTTGATAAGCCGAAATCTTGTCCTCCGAATAATCTCCTTTCCAGAAACGGCGGCGACAAAGTCTTACATACCAGTTGCTTAGATTGTCGTTGACAAAAGTATTAATCGCTCTCGCAACTTTGGTTGGTTCGTAATCTTCGTAGAATTCTTTTACTTCTTTGATCAAAAGATTCAGTTCAGAAAGAATCCAGCGGTCAATTTCCGCACGGTTTTCTACGTCTTTTTCTTCATATTTGAAACCGTCAACATTCGCGTATAAAGCAAAGAACGAATACGTATTATACAGTGTCCCGAAGAATTTCCGACGAACCTCATCAATGCCTTCTACATCAAACTTGAGGTTTTCCCACGGATTCGCGTTCGAAATCATATACCAACGTGTGGCGTCTGGACCGTATTTTGCCAAAGTTTCAAACGGATCGACTGCGTTTCCAAGGCGTTTCGACATTTTCTGACCGTTTTTGTCCAGAACCAAACCGTTGGAAACCACATTTTTATAAGAAACAGAATCGAAAACCGCGGTCGCAATCGCGTGAAGCGTGTAGAACCAACCTCTCGTTTGATCAACACCTTCCGCAATGAAATCTGCTGGGAAAGCGTGTCCTTCATCGATCATTTCCTTGTTTTCAAAAGGATAGTGAAGTTGCGCATACGGCATTGAACCTGAATCGAACCATACGTCAATGAGATCGCTTTCGCGCTTCATTGGTTTTCCGGAATCGGAAACCAATGTGATGGCATCCACATAATTTTTATGAAGATCCACTTTCGCGTAATTCTCGTCAGACATATTACCAATTTGAAAATCTGCAAATGGATTTTCAGTCATTACACCGGCAACGATGGACTTTTCAATTTCTGAAATCAGTTCTTCCACCGAACCGATAATTTTTTCCTCCTTGAAATCATCTGTGCGCCAAATCGGCAACGGAATTCCCCAATATCTGGAACGTGAAAGGTTCCAGTCGTTCACATTTTCCAACCAGTTTGCGAAACGGCCTTCACCGGTGGATTTCGGTTTCCAGTTGATGGTTTCGTTCAGTTCAACCAAACGCTGACGTTTTTCCGTCATTTTTACAAACCACGAATCCAGCGGATAATACAGAACCGGTTTGTCCGTTCTCCAGCAATGCGGATAAGAGTGGACGTATTTCTCTACCTTAAATGCTTTGTTTTCAGTCTTTAACAAAATTGCCAATTCTACATCCCACGATTTTTCAGGAGCAGTTCCTTCGTCATAATATTCGTTTTTAATGTATTTTCCACTGAAAATTTCAGGAACATTTTCGCCTTTCAGGAATTTTCCCTGCAGGTCAACAAGCGGAACAAGGTTGTCGTTTTCATCTTTCACCAACATCGGCGGAATGCCGTTTTCTTTGGCAACACGCGCGTCATCCGCACCGAAAGTCGGAGCGATATGTACGATTCCGGTTCCGTCTTCTGTCGTCACAAAATCACCAACAATCACTTTGAACGCTTTCTCCGGTGTTTCATTTGGTGAAAACCACGGAATCAACTGCTCGTATTCAGTTCCGGACAAATCTTCACCCGTAAATTCTGCTACAATTTGGTATGGAATCGTTTTGCTTTCGGAAGTGTAATTTTTGTAATCTTCCTCTGTTCCTTCAACATATTTCTTTCCGAAGTTTTTCTCTAAAAGAATTCTCGCCAAAACCACATTAATCGGCTCGAAAGTATATTGGTTAAAGGTTTTTACCAAAACATATTCGATATCACGACCAACGGCAAGTGCGGTGTTCGAAGGCAAGGTCCAAGGCGTAGTCGTCCAAGCTAAAATATGGATTGGTTGCTCTTTTTCTTTATCAAATTCTTCCCAATGTGTTGCGCCACCACAAGTGCTTTCTGCGATGTCACAAGCGTTGATACTTCCAATATTAATCTTGCTGCTTAAAGCATCAGACAATTTCTTTACTTTAAACTGTGCAACAACCGTTGTGTCGCTCACATCACGATAAGTTCCCGGCTGATTCAGTTCGTGGGAGGAAAGTCCGGTTCCTGCTTTTGGTGAATACGGCTGAATAGTGTAACCTTTGTAGAGCAGGTTTTTGTCGTACAGTTGCTTCAGCAACCACCAAACGGTTTCCATATATTTTGGTTCGTAGGTGATGTACGGATCCTCGAGATCAACCCAATAACCGATTTTTTCGGTCAGGTCGTTCCAAACATCGGTGTAGCGCATTACGGCTTCACGGCATGCTTTATTGTAATCTTCAACGGAGATTTTGGTTCCGATATCTTCTTTGGTGATGCCCAATTCTTTTTCAACGCCCAGTTCTATTGGTAAACCGTGCGTGTCCCAACCTGCTTTTCTGAATACCTTTTTTCCATTCTGCGTTTGGAAACGGCAGAAAATATCCTTAATCGCTCTTGCCATTACGTGGTGAATTCCCGGCATTCCGTTTGCGGAAGGCGGTCCTTCATAAAATACATATTCCGGTTGTCCTTCGCGGATTTCAACCGATTTTCTGAATGTATCGTTTTCGTTCCAGAATTTGGAAACTCCGTCGGCAACGGCGGTTAAATCAAGGTTTTTGTATTCGTTAAACTTCTTCATTTTCAAACGGTTCTGTTGCAAAATTTAAGAGTGCGAATATAATGAATTTTAAGGAAATTCTGAATATGAATAATGTTTTTCAGAAGTAGAGAACTATGTTTTATTCTTATTCGAAAGTCTGTTCATCAACAGATAAGATGTTGTTCCTAAAACAATTGCAGTAATACTTGCTAAAACCAAACTGCCCACGACGTACTGAATCAGATTATTTTTAGCCATTTCAAGATTAAATTCCTGATTGCCAAAGTCGGTTCTACCGTTCACGAAAGGAGCACCAATTATCAGTGAAATGTAAACAAAAAAAGGAATTAGCGACGCAATGGTAATTTGAGCAAAAAGAAAAGTCAGCATTTTATTCAACCGAAAATAAATGGGCAAAGACAGTGCTAAAACCGTATGGAATCCCCAAAAAGGAGAAAAACCGATGAAAATTCCCAATGCGATTGATTTGGCTTTTGTTGCATTACTGCCTTCACTTTCCAGGATATTTTCTTTCAGAAACCGTTTCCAGCCTTTCCGCCGAATATACCGGTAGAAAGCTTTCTGACTGTTAATACTTTTCTGAATAAAATTTCTCAAAACTCCTTTTTAGGTTTCAAGCAAAAATAACACCTTATTATATATTGTATATTAATTTTAATATATTACCGAATTAACAAAAGGTTTTATACCGAAGTTGAAGATGTTTTTAGGCAAGAAATACTGAAAAAATTTGCACTTAAAAAAAATCTTCTACTTTTGCAAAAATTTTCAGGATGTCAAAAAATTTAGTTATTGTCGAATCTCCGGCCAAAGCAAAAACCATTCAGAAGTATCTCGGGAAAGATTTCGAGGTGAAGTCCAGCTTCGGACACATCCGCGATTTGCCGAAAAAAGGAATGGGGATTGACCTTGCCACTTTCACTCCGGATTATGAAGTCTCTGCCGATAAAAAGAAGATTGTTGCAGAACTGAAAGCCGCTGTGAAAAAGGCAGATATGGTGTGGCTCGCTTCCGATGAGGACCGCGAAGGAGAGGCAATTGCCTGGCATTTGGCACAGGAACTAAAACTGAAAGAAGACAATGCAAAACGTATAGTTTTTCACGAAATCACGAAGAATGCGATCCTGAAAGCGATTGAAAACCCAAGAAAAATAGACCAAAATCTGGTAAATGCGCAACAGGCGCGTAGAGTTTTGGACAGAATCGTAGGTTTTGAAATGTCGCCGGTTCTATGGAAAAAAGTAAAAACCGGACTTTCTGCAGGCCGAGTACAATCCGTTGCCGTGAGACTAATTGTAGAAAGAGAACACGAAATCAGAGATTTCAAACCAACTTCTACTTTCAAACTGGATGGTGTTTTCCTGAATGAAGCCAAGCAGGAAATTACAGCCAAACTGAAAGGCGATTTCAAAAAAGAAGAAGATGCAGAAGGTTTTTTAGCGAAAGCAAAAGATACTCAATTCAAAGTTCTGAATGTTGAAACAAAACCCGGAACACGTTCTGCATCAGCACCTTTTACGACTTCAACATTACAGCAGGAAGCGTCTTCAAGATTGGGTTATAACGTAACGACGACGATGCGTTTGGCGCAGAGATTATACGAAGAAGGTTTCATCACTTATATGAGAACCGATTCTGTAAACCTTTCCCAAGAAGCGATCAACGGAGCAAAATCTCAGATTATTTCAGAATACGGACAGGATTATTCGAATCCAAGAAATTATACCACAAAATCGGCATCGGCACAGGAAGCGCACGAGGCGATTCGTCCGACAGATTTTTCACTGAAATCGGTTGGCGATGCACAACTTAATAAATTGTATCAACTCATTTATAAAAGAACTTTAGCTTCACAAATGAGTAATGCGAAAATTGAAAAAACCGTTATTGAAATCGGTGATTCAAAACTTCCGTATCAGTTTGAAGCACAAGGCGAAGTCATCATTTTTGAAGGATTCCTGAAAGTATATGGTATAACAAAAAATGAAGATGAAGACGATGAAGACAACGAAAAACTACTGCCAAAAGTAAAAATTGGTGAAAGTTTAGATTATAAAAAAATTGAAGCTACCGAAAAATTCACGAAACCAGCTGCAAGATACACGGAAGCTGGTTTGGTAAGAAAACTTGAAGAGCTGGGAATCGGAAGACCTTCGACCTATGCGCCGACTATTCAGACGATTCAGAACCGCGAATATGTTGATAAGCGTGAAGTGCTTCCTCAGGAAAGAGAAATCGTGAAGATGACTTTAACAAAAGACATCAAAAAACAGGTCTTAACTGAAAAATTTGGAGGCGATAAAAATAAATTCGTTCCTACGGATATCGGTGAAGTGGTGAATGAATTTTTAACCAATAATTTTGCTGAAGTCCTCGATTATGGGTTCACCGCAAGGGTAGAGCAGGAGTTTGATGATATTGCAGAAGGCGGTAAGCAGTGGAAAAATGTATTGACTGATTTCTACGAGTTTTTCCGTCCGAGAATTGAACATGTGGAAGAAACCGCAGACCGCGCAACCGGAGAACGAAATCTTGGTAAAGATCCAAAATCTGGAAAAAATGTTTACGCAAGAATGGGGCGTTATGGTGCAATGATTCAGATTGGTGAGGCAGATGATGAAGTAAAACCAACTTTTGCAAGCCTGATGGCTAATCAAAATATTGCGACCATCACTTTGGAAGAGGCGTTGGAGCTGTTCAAACTTCCGTTCGACTTACAGGAATTTGACGGAAAGACCGTTTCTGTAGGTGTTGGCAGATTTGGTCCTTATGTAAAATGGGGCGAAACGTACATCAGCATTCCGAGAGGTGAAGATCCGCTTTCTGTGAATCAGGAAAGAGCCGAAGAACTCATTAAAGAAAAACAGATTGCCGATGCGCCTGTTGCGACTTTCAAAGGAGAACCGGTAACGAAAGGGAAGGGAAGATTTGGTCCTTTCATCAAATACAAAGATATTTTTGTGAACGTTCCGAAGAAATATGATTTCGATAATCTTTCGCAGAGCGATATCAACGAACTGATTGAGGCAAAATTGGAAAAAGAAGCCAACCGCTACATCCAGCAGTGGGAGAAAGAAAAAATATCGATTGAAAACGGACGTTGGGGACCTTTCATCAAGTTCGGAAAAACCAATTTCAAGATTCCCAAGAATAAAAAAGACGAAAAATATACCGCAGAGGAACTGAAAGAAGTATCGTTGGAAGAAGTGAAAAAATGGATTACAGCTCAGGACAAAACGGCATTCGCTGAGAATAAACCAACTGCCAGAAAAGCTGCAGCAAAGAAACCGGCCGAGAAGAAAACCACGGCAAAGAAGAAATAATACTTCAGATTTAAATAAAAACTTTATTAAGCGCTTTCAGATTAACCCTTCTGAAAGCGTTTTTTATTCTGTGCTTTTTCCTATTTTTGCGAAAACACAATTTTCCACTCGCACAATGAATTACGAAGATTTTATCGTTCCACCTAAATATGTTTCCACAGAGAAATGGCAATTTGGTGCACAACTGAAAGACGATTTGCCTGAAAACGGAATTGCACTTTTGTTTGTTTCCGATTATCGTGGAGCGGAACGTGGTGGCGAAATGCTCGATTTTACTCCGATCCGTCGGGAACTTTACCAGCTTTCCGGTTTGGATTTTGAGTTGCCTGTGCACGATTTTGGTGATTTAGTGACGGGAAAAACACCTCAGGATACGAGTTATGTGCTTCAGGAAGTGCTTTCGGCTTGTCATTACAAAAACACGATTCCGGTGATTGTGGGCGGAAGCAACGACCTTTCATTCTCCTTATTTTCCGCATTGAATTTTCATCAGAAAAATATCAATTATACGCAAATTTCAAACTTGGTTTCACTTTCTACGGAAGGTGAGAAAATAACGGAGAAGAATTTTTTAAGCAAGATTTTTTCAAGTAAAAACTTTTCGATTCAAAATTATCATCATCTTGGTTATCAGAAGCATCTGAACGAAATTGACAGTATTAAACTGATTAAAGAAGTAGAGTTTGATGTGATTCGTTTGGCTGAAATGATGAACAGCACCGTGAAGACCGAACCTTTTTTACGAAACGCCAATCTGGTAACCGTGAACTGCGATGCGGTGGAAAGTTTTTCGGAACCGTTTTCGATCAACCCACAAGTAAATGGACTGAACCGCCGTGAAATCTGTGCCTATATGAAAGAAATCGGATTGAGCGAAAATCTGAAATCCGTAGGTATTTTCAATATGATTGTTGAATCAGGAAATATTTTGAACGAACAGCTTTTGGCGCAGATGATTTGGTATTTGATTGAAGGTGTTAATATTCAGAAATCGCATCCCAAAGAGCATGAATATGAAACATTTTGGGTGCTTATTGATGATGAAGAATACGCATTTAAAAGGGATTCTTTCACTGGATTATGGTACTTTGGAAGTGATGAAAAGGTGGAGAACTGTCTTCCCGTTTCTGCCGAAGATTATGAAATGGCTAAAAGAGGTCAACTGAATCCGCGACTGTTAAAATTTGTTGGTTGATGGTAAAAGTTTCTGTAATCGTTCCGGTTTACAATGTTGAAAAATATCTGGAGAAATGTCTGAATTCTTTGGTTTCGCAGACGTTGGAGGATATTGAAATCATTGTAGTGAATGATGGCAGTAAAGATGATTCGCAAAAAATTATTGATGATTTTCAGCAAAGATTTCCCCAGAAAATAAAATCATTTGTAAAAGAAAACGGTGGCTTGAGCGATGCCCGGAATTATGGAATTGACCGTGCTTCCGGAGAGTTTACTGGGTTTGTTGACAGTGATGATTTTGTTTCGCTGAATATGTTTCAGGAGATGTACGATCTTGCAAAAAACAATGACGCAGAGATGGTAATCTGTAATCTTCAGAAAGTGGATGAGAATGGAATCGTCACTCAGAAACTCACACAAATTCCTAATTTGCCTGAAGTTTTTAAACTCGAAAATCACTTTTCAGTTTTTTCAGATTTAAGTTATTTTGCCTGTAACAAGCTATTTCACAGAGAATTATTTACAGAAAAACGATTTAAGAAAGGGATTCATTTCGAAGATATTCAGTTGATTCCTCAGTTGCTTTTGGAGTGTACGACGATTGCACAAACTCAAAACTATCATTACCAATATCTCGAACGTTCGGATTCTATTACAAAAACACATACCGATAGAGGTTTGGATATTTTGAAAGCTGTTGAAGATGTGGAGGTTGCATTTCGAAATTCACAATATTCTTTCAAAAAAGAGGAGCTGAAAAACTTTCAGATTCTGGAAGGAGTTTACACATTTCTGGCGTATTTGGCCTTTGTAAAAGATGAAAATGTTTTTAGAAATATGTCTGGAGCACTGAAAAATTTCATAAAAAAAAGGGATATTTCATTGTCAGAAATTCTTAGATATAGGCGGTTTGGTAAAAATTATCTCTTATCTTTACCCATGAAAAAAAAGATTTATTATTTATTTTATTTTTTCGGTTTGGGAAAACTGATGAATAAATTGGTATAAAAACACAATTTGATGGAATTTCTTCACCCGGTATTTACTGTTTCATTCCTTCTTCTGATTGCTTTCAGTTTTTTTGAGGTGTATGGTGACGAATACAGGAATTTCAAAGCGGTTTGGATTGTTGTTGCCGGTCTCGTGATTTTCGCGGGATTAAGATATTGGGTTGGAGCTGATTACCCTGCTTACAATAATATTTTTAAGTATTATGGTGAGTTTGAAACGTATGATGAGGTTTTTCGTAAAGCGCTTTTCCAAGAGACCCGGATGGAGTTGGAGTGGATTTGGGTACTGCTCGGAAAAATATTTTTTGATTTTGGAATTCAATTTCATTTTTTTGTTCTTTTAATTGCAGTAATCTCGGTAAGTCTTAAATATGTTGCCTTTGAACAGGCCGTTGTTTATCCTGCTTTAAGTATGGCGTTATATCTTTTTCCTAATTATTTTAGTGGAGATATGGGGCAAATGAGACAGGCAGCAGCAATGGGAATCCTTCTTTTTTTATTTATTTATATAAAGAAAAGAAATTTATGGATGTACCTATTAATGATGTATTTAGCAATGGGCTTTCACAAATCAGCGGTTGTATTTTTACCTGCTTATTGGTTAGCTACTATTAATCTAAATGCTACTCGAATGCTTGTCATTCTTCTGGTGTGTGTGATACTCTCACCTTTTCAGGTCTATAATTATTTTGAATTTTTCACAACGGTCGCTCCGGATGATGTTGCTGCAGGATTTTCAGATTACGCAATGATGGAGCAGGATAATTCAAGAGTTCAGTTCACAGATTTATTGTCAGTGATGTACATGTTCTTTATGGTTAGTTTTGATAAGGAAGCTTGCAGAAAGATACCCTATTATGAATATATGCGTAATATTGGTTTCTTTGGAATATTTTTTTTTTATATTTTCAGAATGAGCCCTATTTTTTCATCACGTTTAACTGCAATTTACTTGGTTTATATGGTGATGGTGCTGCCTAATATTGTAGCAGCAATTTCTAATATTAACTATAGAAGATATTTGCATTTTGTATTGGTATGTTTTGCTGTTTTTTACTACATCATCTATACTAATGCATGGGCGAGGAAAGCTGGTTTTACACCGGACAGATATAATAATCATTTATTTATAAGATGATAGGCTTTATAGATCAAATCGTTTATTCCACGGGTATTCCACTGTTTTATTTTAAACTGGTGTTGGGATTTGTGACATCATTTTTGCTAACATTTTATACTATTCCAACGATTGTAAAAATATCAAGAAGAAAGAATCTCATGGATGAGCCGGGGACAAGGAGCTCACATATTCGGAAAATTCCTAATCTAGGAGGGATTGCTATTTTTTTCTCAATGGGGGTGTGTGCTCCGATTTTCGCATATGAATTGTTTGCGAGCTACAAATTTCTATTTGCTTCATTAGTTATTTTACTATATGTTGGTGTAATGGACGATATAGTTGTAATGAGAGCTTATAAAAAACTCATTACTCAAATTATCGTTTCTTTATTAATGGTTATTGGTTCCGATGTAAGAATAAGAAGCCTGTTTGGAATGTTTGGAGTTTATGAACTCAATTACTTTCTGAGTATTCTGATAAGTGTTATTACTTTTGTAATTCTCATCAATGCATTTAACCTAATTGATGGTATAGATGGACTAGCCGGCAGCTTCTCAATTATTAGCAGTGCACTGTTTGGATTAAGCTACTTTAGATTAGGGCCATATAACTATCCTTTAGTGGTGTTATCAGCAGTAATTATAGGATCAGTTTTAGCATTTTTATATTATAATTTTTCAAGAAACAGAAAGCATAAAATTTTTATGGGAGATACAGGATCTATGATTTTGGGATTTTTGCTGGCTTTTACTGCGATCTGTTTTATAGATATTTTTATTGATAAAGATATTCCTAATATTCCACGATATCACTTGCAATCCGCTCCGGTTATAGCTGTTGCGATATTAATTTTACCGATAATCGATACCTTAAACGTGATTTTAATTCGACTAGCAAGAAAAAAATCTCCATTTGAAGCCGATAAAAACCATATACATCATAAGCTGCTAGAGCTGGATTTAACACATCGCAGATCAACTTTTTATATTATTGTTTTCTATCTTTTTATTATTGGAATTGCATATTTTCTGCGACATATTAACGTCAATTTATTGCTGTTAATTATCGTGATTATCGGATTTATTGGCGCATATTTGCCAATTTTAATTTTAAAATTTAGAAATCACGAATAAATCTTATTTTTGTAAAACAATCTATAAATGATGAATAAAATAACCCCCTATATATATCTTCTTCTTTTTATTGGGACACTGTCGTCATGCATTACAAGACAGGAAATAAAATATATGCAGCCAAATGAAAGTTTGGTTATTAATGAGGAAGGTCTTATTCCGTATAATATTCAGGAATATCGTATCACTAAAAATGACATTTTAGATCTCAATATAGTTACCACGCCTAAAGGAGATGCAGCACAATTCTACTCAAAGTTAAATACTTCTGAAAGTGGTAATGTGACTCCGGGAGAATCCGGTGGGAGTATGAGCGCGAGTGGTGACAGCAGATTCTATTTCAATGGAATAAAAGTAGATTCGCAAGGTGATATTTATGTTTTTGGGATTGGCTTTATCAAAGCTGAAGGCAGAACCGTTGAAGATATTCAAAAAGAAATTCAGCAGCATGTAAATCAGAATTTTGTTGAAGGAAAATCTGAAGTTAGACTTAATTTAAACGGAATTAAATATTATATTTTAGGTGATATTGAAACTACGGATTTAACCGGAGAGAAAGTATCTCATACTCAAACGTTAAACTTGATGGAGGCAATTGCGAAAAATGGTGGATTAAACAGAACGATTGACCGCAAAAATGTTATTTTACAAAGGAGATATCCGGAAGGAATAAAAACTATTCAGCTGGACTTAACGAGGGAAGACGTGCAGAATTCACCTTATTACTGGATTCAGAATGGAGATATTATCTACTTGAATACAAGACCGAAGAACTTTTTTGGATTTGGAAAAGATCCGCTGCAAACGCTTACTACCGGCGTTTCGCTTATGACTACAGCTCTTACTATTTACTATTTAATTACCAGATAATAAAGCATGATTCCTGAAAAACAAATTGAAGAAAAATTAAAAGAATCTCAAAAAGGGAAGGCAGGATCATTTATGCTTTTTGATCCTGAACATTTTATCAGAAGACTGCTTCGGAACTGGTATTGGTTTGTTCTGATGGGAATTTTGGGTTATGCTCTTTCTTCACTTTATAGCAAGTACTATGCTCAAAGAGTTTATGCTTCAAATCTTTCATTAAGTATATCAAATAATACGGCCAGTTATTTTACTCCCAACCAATCTATTAATTTTATTTGGGGGCAGAATTCGAATAGAGACGGCGTTTATCTGAAAAAGATGATTCTATCGAGAAGCCATAATGAATATCTTGTAAAACAATTAGATTTATTTACAAATTATTCAACTAAGGGAAAGATAAAATCAACTTATCTTGACAAGTTTGATTCTCCGGTTTTTGTTGAAATCGACAGAAATCACCCTCAACAGGTAAATTATCCGATTACCATTATTCCAAAAGGTGGCGACAGGTATGAAGTGGTGTTTCCTGAAGAAGGGCATTCAAGAAATCTTTATAATTATAAAACAGAAAGTTATCAGTCTATTCCTGCATACGGAAAGCCAACTAATCGTGTTATTTCTGTTAACCAATGGTTTTCTCTGCCAAATTTGAGGTTCAGACTGGTCCCAAATCCTGAACCGGTTCCCATAAAACTAGATAACATTATTGTGTCACTGTCCACGGTTAATCAGGCTGTAAACGGTATATTAGGAACAGTGTCGGTTGAGTTTGACAAAGAGCTTCCTACAATAATGATAATCACCAAAAAGGGATACAATCTGAATGGTACGGTGAAATTCCTAAACACAACAGTTGCAGAATTAATAAAGAAAAGACAGGAAGACCAGGGAGTTGTGGACAAAAACACTGCCGAATATATTAGTGATAATCTTGGAGCAATTAGAAAAAAGCTCGATTCAGCAGCAAATCAGCTCAATCAGGTTCGTATCAATGAGCGACTTTTTGATGTTGAGGGGAAAGACGTTCGTAATCTTCAGAAAATTAATGATTTAGAAAGTAAGAAAGCTGAATTAATCACCAAAATAAATTCACTTAATACAATTCACGGTAGTTTGACGAGCGCAAATATTGATAAAATGATCAGTTTAAATGCGGCCGGTGTAGAAGATGGAATGTTTACCGCAACCGTGTCAGACCTTAAGGCACTTTATGCCAAAAAACGGGAGATGGCTACAATCTATACGCCGCAGTCTGAACCGATGAGAGAAATAAACCGATTGATTAATGAGGCACGTGGAAACTCACAGAACAGTTTGCGGAAGTATTACTCCGGTTATTATGATGAATTGAACAGGTTGAATAATGAAATAAGAATTGCTGAGCGTGAACTTATTAATTTGCCTGAACAGCAGAGAAAATATTTTGATGTAGAAAGAGGATATAAAATTATCGAAAACACTTACAATTCGCTTCTTACGAAGCAGGCAGAAACTGATATTCGTCTTGCAACTAACCGAACCGATCTTCAAGTCATAGACCCGGCAAAAAACCTTGGACAGGGGCCAATAGCACCTAACATCAGAAGAACGCAATACACGATTATGGGGGGCTTACTGGCACTGCCACTCCTCTTCCTTCTAATCGGCGAATTATTGGATAACAAAATCAGAAATATCAAAGAACTGCTTTCTGCAACTAAAATACCATTGCTTGGAGTTATCGGAAGAAGCAATCACGACAATAACCTTACGGTTATTGAGCAGCCAAAATCTATGGTTTCAGAAGCGTTCCGGGGTGTGAGGGCAAATATGCGGTTTCTGTACAATGATGATGGAAAAAGCAAAGTAATCTTAGTAACATCATCGGTCGGAAGTGAAGGGAAAACATATACCTCAATCAACATTTCATCTGTTTTAGCATTAAGTGGTAAAAAGACAATAATCCTCGGAATGGACCTCAGAAAACCAAAAATCTTTGGCGATTTTAAGATTAATAACAAATATGGAGTGTCCAACTATCTTTCCGGTGAGGTTTCGGTAGAGCAGATTATTAATGAGACAAAAGTGCCTACGCTGCATGTTGCCACCTCAGGCCCAATTCCTCCAAACCCATCAGAACTGTTGATGAGCCAGCGGAATATTGACTTTATTAATGAGCTAAGAGCAATATATGATTTTATTATTATCGATTCGCCGCCGGCCGGACTTGTAGCGGACTCGTTTGAGCTGATGAAACTTGCGGACGCCAATGTGTATGTAGTGAGACACGAATATACCGAAAAGTATATGCTGAAAATGATTACCGAAAAATATCACAATCACGAAATAGAACATTTAGGATTGGTATACAACGATTATCACCAAACATCCGGCTATGGATATGGCTACGGTTACGGATATGGCTACGGTTATTTTGATGAAGATAAAACCTATGAAGAGCCTATGCTGATAAAAGTGCGAAACAGACTAAGAAAAATTTTTAACAGAAACCAATAATCAAAAAAACTCTCGCTTGAGAGTTTTTTTTATCTCTGTTTAATTGGATCAGAATAAATCTTATAATTATCCGTTTTAAGAGAAAATTTTATGCTTTTTTATTGTTATTTAACTATAAATTAAGAATTTCCTTAATATAAAAATGTTTTATATTTGCACAGATTTTATGAGAAGCTTTTCTGCAGATAAGAAAGGAATTTTAATTTTCTTATCGCTATTTTTTATTGGATCTTTTTATAATGCTCAGAGACATGAAGTGGGTGTTAGATTGGGCATGAGCAATCTGGTAGGAGACATAGGAAGGACCGGTTATATACTGCAAAAACCTTTTGGAGGGAGAATAGCAGATCATGGGATTCCATTTTATGGCGGCATCATGTACAGAATGAATTTTAATCCGTATCAAACTTTAAGATTTGATCTGGGTTACAGTCATATACAGTTTGATGATGCAAGGGCAAAGGAAGATTACAGAAACCGGCGAAAGGCAAAAGGAACCAATTCCGGAGCAGAAGTAGATGCCATTTTTGAGTACAATTTCTTTCCTGTAAATAATGAGCAGAAAAGTATGCTGAGTCCTTATGTTTTTGGTGGAATTGGCGGTATACTATACTCAACGCGACAGGTAACTTTAGATTTTACGGATTATCCGTTTATGGATACAGATGGAGATGGAGTAATTGATAATATGCCTCATTATCCCAACCATTACGAATTTGATCAGGATGGAAACAGTCGTGTTCATGAGGAGTTTAATAAAGCTGCTTCATTCTCAGTTCCGTTTGGTGCCGGTTTGAAATATAAGTTCAATTATAACTGGGCGCTTTTTGGAGAACTGAAGTTCAGATATACTTTTTCAGACAATATAGATTACAGTAATCTTCAGGAAAAAGATGTTAAAATAGAATACGACAGGGAGAATACAGTGTTTGTAAACCGAAATAAGAAAATGACCGCAGACGAAAGAAAACAAATTGCGGATCCGTATATAAAATCTCACCAGATTGGTAATCCAAATTCTAATGATTGGATAAATTCCATTACGTTGGGGATTTCTTATTCATTTGGGCGACCACCGTGTTATTGTGAATAAATGATGAACTATAAAGAAGAATTGAATCCCGATAAACTTCCGAAGCATGTTGCCATTATTATGGACGGCAACGGGAGATGGGCTAAATCTAAAGGAGAAGAGAGAACTTTCGGACACCGCAACGCGATTGAAGCGGTGCGCAATGCTATTAATGCATGTAACGAAATCAATATACCCTTCCTTACGCTTTATACATTTTCATCAGAAAACTGGAACCGTCCGGAAGAAGAAGTAAACACACTGATGACGCTCCTTTCCGAGACACCTCTACTTGAAGCAGAAGATATTTACAATAAAGGACTTAGGCTGCACGTCATCGGCGAAGTAGAAAAACTTCCTGATTTAGTTAGAGATCAACTGTTAAACATGGTTGAACTTACTAAAGATAATAAAAGAGGTAATCTCATACTAGCATTAAGTTACGGTGCACAAAGAGAAATACTTAAAGCTGTGAAAGAAATCAGCAGCAAAGTAAAAAACGGCGAGTTGACCGTAGAAGATATTGATGAAAAGGTATTTGAAAATCACCTTTATACAAAAGATTTTCCGCCGGTAGATCTTATGATCAGAACGAGTGGTGAAGTTAGAATCAGCAATTTTTTGCTTTGGCAGATTGCTTATGCCGAACTACAGTTTTTAGATATTCTTTGGCCTGATTTTACAAAAGAAGAATTCTTCAAATGCATCTACGAATACCAGAACAAAGAGAGGAGATACGGCAAAACCAGCGAACAGCTGAAAGAAAATTAATAGAAAAAGTACAGACTTATATATAGAAGAATGAAATTGAAATTCATACCAATAGTGATGTTTGTGGCTTCGGCCCATTTTTATGGTCAGGTTACACCACCACAGGGAGATGCGCAGGACAACAATCCTGTTTACGAACAAAATCAAACCGGAACGTATATACTGAAAGACATCGTTGTAGATGGGGTTAAAAAGTATTCGGCAGCGCAGATTTTAAGATTTACAGGTTTAAATAAAAACGAAAAGGTTGAAATCCCGGGACAAAAAATAAGCAACGCCATCAAAAAGCTTTGGGAAACCAACAATTTCTCCGAAGTTGAGGTTTATGTAGAAGATATTCAGGGAGAGCAGGTGGTTCTTAAATTCAGACTAATTGACCTGAAGGAGCTTGGCGAAATTAAATTCACCGGTCCTGGCGTAAATAAGTCTAAAAACGAAAAATTCATAAAAGATCACAACCTGAAACCGGGAACCAAAATTACCAATGACTTGGTAAGTTCTCTGAAGGGAAAGATTGCAAAAGAATATGTGGATAAAGGCTTTGCTGATGCCAAAGTGAGTATACAGGATAAAGTAAATGCCAACGATCCAAATCTTATCGACTGGACGGTAGAAGTAGATAAAGGCAAAAGAATAAAAATTGCCAGCATCGATTTCGACGGAAATGAAAATGTTTCAGACAGAAAGCTTCGCAAAAAAGGTTTCAAAGAAACGAAGCAGAAACGTTTCGGAATTGGCGGAATTCTTAAGCCATCAAAATTCATTAAGGAAAAATACGAGGAAGATAAATTAAACCTTATCAGTTATTATCAGTCTCTTGGTTTCCGCGATGCGACGATTGTATCAGATTCTGTCTGGAGAACCAAAAACAGAGATTTCGCGATTAATGTAAACCTTAATGAAGGTAAAAAATACTATATTGGCGACATCACGTTCCTTGGAAACACCAATTTCACAACGGAATATCTTCAGAAAATTCTGGGTTACAAAACCGGAGACATTTACGATGCGGTAGGATTCAACAAGAAAGTTGGTGAAGACGGTGGTAAGGAAGACGATTCCGATATCAAATCATTATATCAGAACAACGGATATCTTTTCTCAAATGTTATTCCTGTAGAAAAATCAGTAGTTGGCGATTCCATCAATCTTGAAATCAGAATTAGTGAAGGTGAAAAAGCAACTTGGAACCGTGTTACATGGTCCGGAAACACAACCACGCATGACCACGTAATTCTAAGATCACTTTACACAAAACCTGGTGACCTGTTCTCGAAATCAGAAATTAAGAGAACTTTCTTCACGCTTGCAGGAATGCAGTTTTTTGATCCTCAGCAAATTGGACAGGAAGTTAATCCGCAGCCGCAGGATAATACGGTTGACATTCATTGGTCGGTGGTTGAAAAAGGTTCTTCTCAGGTTCAGCTTCAGGCCGGTTACGGTGGAGGTTCATTCATCGGAACACTTGGGCTGACATTTAATAACTTCTCTTTGAGAAACTTCCTGAAATTTAAAGATTTCAAACCGGTTCCTCAGGGTGACGGACAAACACTTTCCATTCAGGCACAAGCCGGACAGTATTTCCAAAACTATGGTATCAGCTTCGTTGAGCCTTGGGTATTTGGTAACAGACCAACAGCACTATCGGTTGGAGCAAACTATTCCAGAGTGAAGTATGATGATTTCCAGGGGAATTCTCAAAAACTCGGAATTTTCTCAGCCAACGCCGGTCTAAACAGGCAATTGAATTGGCCAGATTATTACTTCTCGCTTTATACAGGACTTCAGTTCCAGAGTTATGAGTTTGAAAACTATCCGTTCCAGTTTGGTAATACAACAGAATATAACGGTTCAGCGAAGAACCTTTCGTTAAATCTTGGGTTGAGCAGAAACTCAGCAGGTTTCGACCCGCATTTCCCAACCACAGGGTCCAATATTGAGGCTTCGGTACGTTTAACGCCGCCATATTCATTATTCAGCAAAAAAGATCTTTCAACGCTTTCACCGGTTGAAAAATATGAATGGATGGAGTTCTATAAAGTGAAAATGAAAGCAGATACTTACAACACGCTGGTTGGAAAACTGGTATTGAGAAGTGCTGCAGAAATGGGCTTCATGAACGGTTATAATAAAGAACTTGGAGCACCGCCATTCGAAAGATTTTACGTTGGTGGTACCGGTTTATTCGGCGGTAGATACGATGGTCGAGAACTTATTCCTTTAAGAGGTTACGAAAACGCTTCAAATACAGGATATTCGGTTCAGTCGCCGGACGATATTACGCCTTACGGTGGTGCAACCATCTACAACAGATTTACAATGGAACTTAGATATCCGATTTCTCTGAACCAAACTGCAAAAATCTTTGCACTTGGATTCCTTGAAGGCGGTAACGCTTGGAACAATTGGGGATCTTACAATCCGTTCCAGTTGAAGAGATCTGCCGGAGTTGGTATCAGAGTATTCATGGGCGCATTCGGGCTTATTGGTTTCGACTTTGCTTATGGTTTCGACAGAACACTTGGCTCACCGGATCCGTCAGGATGGAGAACACACTTCCTGATGAACCAGTCGTTATAATATTTAAATATTTAATGATGAAAAAATTTAAAATTGTATTTCTTATTTCTTTTCTGATGTCGTCTTTTGCGATGGCGCAGAAAATCGGAGTGGTGGATACAGATTATATCCTGAGTAAACTGCCTCAGTATAAAGAAGCTGAAGCACGACTGAATTCTCAGATTAAAACCTGGGAAACTGAAATACAGACTTTGCAGGCCGAATACGAAACCAAGAAAGCAACTTTCGAAAACGAAAAAGTTCTTTTGGTAGGAGATCAGCTGAAGCAGAGAGAGAAAGAAGTGCAGGATCTTGACAGGAAAGTGAAAGACCTTATCAATAAAAGATTTGGGACTGATGGTGAGATCAACAGTTCTCGAGCGTCTTTAACAAAACCTTTTCAGGATCTGATTTGGAACGCTATCAAAACCATGTCCGAAAAAAATACTTTAGGCATTGTTTTGGATAAGAGTAACAACATCAGCGTACTTTTTTTAGATAAAAGATACGATTATACAGATAAAGTATTAGATTTGCTGCTCAAAAATCAAGAGAAGTAATTTAACCTTTATTAAATAAAGAAATCAAACAACAGAAAATTAACAATTAAAATATCTAACCAAATTATTATGAAAAAATTAAGTGTTTTATTTGCAGCAGTAATGATGTTTATGTCTGTAGGAGTTGCAAAAGCGCAGAAAGTAGCTTCATTAAACGTAGCAGAAGTTCTTAGCCTAATGCCGGAGAAGAAAAAAGCAGATGAGCAGTTGACGGCTTTCAGAACAACTAAAGAAGCTGAAATCAAAAAACAAATGGAAAGCTACCAGGCTACACTTCAGAAATATTCTGAAGAAGCTCCGAAGCAAACTCAGCAAGTAAACGATACAAGAACTGCAGAATTACAGAAACTTCAGCAGAACATCCAACAGATGACTGTAGCAGCTGAAAAGGATATGGCAGGAAGAATGGATACGGCTTACGCTCCAATCGAGAAGAAATTCAACGATGCTGTTTCTAAAGTTGCTAAAGCAAACGGATGGGATTTTGTATTCGATTCAAACAGCGACGGGCTGATTTACAAAGGTGGACCTGATGCGACGCCTGCTGTGAAAAAAGAACTGGGTCTTTAATATTAACAAAGATTTATAAAATAAAACCATCTCTTAAGGGGTGGTTTTTTTAATTTTGTAAGATGGGAAAAGAAGTTTCTACGGTCGTAAAAGTGCGCTTCAGCGACTGCGATCCAATTGGGCATCTCAATAATGTGAAATATCTGGAGTATATGCTCAACGCAAGGGAAGATCATGTCGAAGAGTTCTATGGTTTCACCTACGAAGAATATACCAAGAAAACCGGTTGTACATGGATTGCCATTCAAAATGAAATTGCCTATCTTAAAGAAGTAATTTACAATTCGAAAGTGGTAATCTCCAGCAAAACCATTGAAGTAAGAGACCGCATGTCGAAAGTAGAAATCCTTATGAAAAGTGAAGATGAGAAAACCATTCACGCAGTTCTTTGGATTACGGTAATTTATTTTAATTTAAAAACAAGAAAATCTGAAGTACATCCGCCGGATACGCAGGAGTATTTTAAAAACCTTATGGTAACGCTGGATCAGAAAGATTTCCAAAGCAGAGCTGAATTTTTAAGAAAACAAAACAAACATGCAAACTAAGCTAAAGAAAAAGATATTAGTAGTTGGAGGAGCAGGGCAATTGGGAAACTGCATCAATAAGATTTCTGAAAACTACAGCAACCAATATATTTTTGAATTCGCAACTTCCGAAACACTTAATATTACGGATGTCTCTCAAATCGATGAATATTTCGAAGAATTCAGACCAAATTTCTGCATCAATGCATCCGCATACACTGCAGTAGATTTAGCAGAAAAAGAAGAAGAAAAAGCATTTGCTGTAAATGCTGAAGGTGTAGGCAATCTTGCTGAGATTTGCAAAAGTTTCAATACGACTTTAATTCATGTTTCTACGGATTACGTTTTCGATGGCGAAACCAATATCTCCTACGATGAAGACAGTTTCACCAATCCAATCGGAGTTTACGGTGCGTCAAAGCTGAAAGGCGAAGAACTGGCTATGGAAAACAATCCCAAAACCATCATTCTCAGGACGTCGTGGCTGTATTCGGAATTCAATAAGAATTTTGTAAAAACCATGCTCAATCTTTTTGCAACAAAAGATGAACTCAAGATCGTAGCAGATCAGTTCGGACAACCAACTAATGCTAACGACCTTGCAGAAGCTATCATGACAATCATCCAGACCGAAAATCCACAATACGGGATTTTTCATTTTTCCAACTATCCGGAAACTACTTGGTTTGATTTCGCCACCAAAATTGCAGAGTTCTCTCAGTCATCAATCAAACTGCATTCCATTACAACGGATCAGTATCCAACGCCGGCCAAGCGTCCGCACCGCAGCACCATGTCGCTCGATAAAATAGAAGCGGTATATCATATCGAGCCAAAACATTGGGAACACAGTTTGCAAGAGTGTATCAAAATTCTAAATCAGCCAACAGATGCATAAAACACTTATTATAATATTATCACTCATTTCAAATTTTGCTTTTGCGCAGTTCATCTCCATCAGTAAAGTTGAAAAAACCAGTAATAACAACGATAAATTCCTTTATCATATCAACCCCGAAATCACCAGCGCCGATTATCTCGGAGAGATAGAAGTCGAAGGTTTCACCAATCACGATGCTGAGGTTTTCAGTCAGGTTTACAAAAAAGCAAAAACCTTTGGTGCCAACGCATTTGCAATAAAAAAGCAAGAAACCATCGACAGCGGTTTGCAGAAGTTCGATCCGTCTCACTATATACTCAGTATGTATTATATAGCCGAATCGCCTCGTGAAGACAATGCGGTTTACATCATTTCCTCCTCCGAAAAAGTTCAGAATATTGTTGTAGATGGTAAAAAGATTTCCGTTCAGCCCCGTTCATATATAAAGAAGCAGTTGAAGGATGGCGAAGTAAGTTCCATTTCTACCGGCAAATTTCTCGGCTCCAAAATAATGCTCGCTTCAAAACAGAATCAGCCTGTGCAGTATTTTCAGATCGTTCCGGGCGGTATTCATGCGGACAGATCTGGGGTTCAGGGCGGTCTCAATCTAAAATCCGGCGACATTATTCTACTCGAAAAGTCTTACGCACAGTTTCTTACGGCAATTTATCAGGAGCAGAAATAGTTTTAGGAGCTTTTTCCCGCTTTCCACTCATACTCCTCGCTCAGTCGCTCCACTGCGTTCCGCTCCTTCACTGTGGGGTAACCGTTGCAATCGGGGCTAATGATATTCTCATGCAAAATTTTTCAACCTAATTTTCAAAAAGTTACATATTTCATTGCGAAATTTATTCAATAAAATTTGGAGGGAATAATAAAACCCGTATCTTTGCAGTCCGATTCTGAGATATGGATTGGAAGCGCAGGAGTAGGGAATTG
>CAZPQV010000030.1:12140-23335 GCA_964588705.1 uncultured Chryseobacterium sp. | reverse complement strand
AAAGAACAATACTTGCATTGTCAGATTTCTTTAAATTAGGCAATAACTTTTGAATAATGGTAACCGCTCCTAAAACATTGATTTCAAAATCATTTTTGAAATCATCTATACTTAATCGGTTAAATGGTTTTAAGTTGATGCTTCCTGGTGCATAAACAATTCCATCAATAACATCAGGAAACGGGATGTCATCTATATTATCTGTAATGATGTTTTTTTCATGAAATTGTATATTCAAATTTTCAATTGCTGAATTTTTAGTTTTAGAAATTCCAATGATTTGATTACTGCTTTGTAGTTCTTTTGCTGTTGCCAATCCAATACCACTTCCGCAACCTATAATGACTATATTTTTCATCTTTTTGATATTTTATTTAAACTAATTGTTCTTTGTCTGTCGCATTTAAATCTATTGATTTCGGGATTTCTCTTTTTCAGATGTTTCTGACTAACTCCTGAGTTTACTCTTTTTCTCCAAAGGTTGAATGAACTTCTTTTTAGTTCCTTTCTCATCAATTCAATGACTTGTGCTTCGGATATTTTGAATTGTAATTTTATGGCTTCAAAAGGAGTTCTGTCTTCCCAAGCCATTTCTATAATTCGGTCTAAATCTCTTTCTGTCATCATAATAATTTATATTTACAAATATCCGAGTGATTTTGAGTTTTTACTTTTTCTACATTTTTCACTACAAAATTTTACTTCTTCCCAATTTTTCTCCCATTTCTTTCTCCAAGTGAAGGACAAGCCACAAGTGAGACAAATTTTTGAAGGTAAATGTTGTTTTTTTACTCCTTTCATTCTTTTGGTCGTTGATATCCCAAACGCACAATAGAATTAGGGAATGCATAAGCTTCCAGTCCGTTAATGCAAGCCGTTTTTTCTTTGGATAAATCCACAAAACCGTCATCAAAAATCATAGTATCTTCCACAAAAAGATGTTTAATCTCTCCTAAAATCATAATCGTTCCATTAGCTTTAATATGATATTCTTCTAAAAACTCTAAGGCCATTTGAACTTTACAACCTTCAACAAAAGGTGCAAAAAGATCGCATTTATATTCAGGTTTTAAATTCGTTTTAGTGAATTCTGATATTTCTTTAGGATATTTCGCAGAAGTATGATGAGCCTCTTCAAAAATTCCCTGATGAATATGATTAATGGTGTAAAAACCATTTTCTTTGATGTTGTCGTAAGTGTTTCGTGCGACTGTTGTTGGTCTTAAAATAAAGCCTAAAATAGGTGGATTAGAACCGAAATGTACCACGGAATTAAAAACGGCAACATTTTCAAAACCATCATTAGAGCGTGTTGCAATTAGATTAGCTGATTTGTAACCCGAGATACAATTAATCAGATTAGCTCGTTTTCTTTCTTGTAATTCTTGAATATCTTTTGTACCAAAATGCATTATTGATATTTTTTATAATTATTGATAGCAATATTTTTGGCTCCTAAATCGTGCATCATATTATACAGTCCAAAGAAAGTTCTGTTTAAATAGATAAAATGTCTAGAACCTCGGTTGGCATTCATGTTTTTTACATCTGATATTTTGGCGTATTTTTGACCTAAATCAGCTATTTCTTGAAAAAATGATTCATCTGAAAAATCAAAATATTCTTGATTAAAAGGTCTTGTAAATAATTCCAACATTTCGTGAAATAGTTTGGTGAAAAATACTTTTTCTTCTGCAGAATCTTGTGTTCGCAGAATTTCTAATTCGTATAATTTATTCTCAAAAAACGCTTTGTTGTGTAAATTTTCACTCTTTGCCAATTCAAAATAAGGTTCGTAAAATTCATGAGGAATTTCTTTAATGCAACCAAAATCAATCACCATTAGTTCTCCTTTATCAGAAATAAGAAAGTTTCCAGGGTGAGGATCAGCATGTACTTGTTTTAATTCGTGCATCTGATACATATAAAAATCACACAAAGATTGTCCTATTTTATTTAGCATTTCTTGTGAATGACGTTCTTTGGTGAATTCTGAAAAATGCTGACCATCTAACCAATCCATTGTAATTATTTTCTCACAAGAATATTCAGGATAATAATTGGGAAATTTCAAATTATCTAAGTGTTTACAGCGATTTACAATGTTTTGACTTCTTTCAAGTTCCAATGTATAATCGGTTTCTTCAGATAATTTGTGTTCTACTTCTTGAAAATACGCTTCCGAACCTTCTTTTTTAATATTAAACATTCGCATAGCAATTGGTTTCACCATAGCCAAGTCAGATGAAATACTTTCTTTAACGCCAGGATATTGAATCTTTACCGCTAATACTTTTCCGTTTTTTGTGGCTTTATGAACTTGTCCGATACTCGCAGCATTTACAGACTCAGGAGAAAAAGTGTCAAAAATGGCTTCAGGATTGTTCCCAAAATATTTTCTGAAAGTTTTTTTTACCAAAGCTCCTGAAAGTGGCGGAACCGAAAATTGAGCTAAAGAAAACTTTTCTACATAAGCCTGAGGCATAATGTTTTTTTCCATACTCAACATTTGAGCAACTTTTAGTGCAGATCCTTTTAGTTCCTTTAAGCTGTCATAAATATCTTCGGCATTATCACGATTTAAAATAGATTTAGCTTCCTCTTCATCTTTGGTGAGTTTGTTACCATAATACTTAATATAGTTTACTCCAACTTTTGCTCCAGCCTTAATTAAATTACTTGCACGGTCTATCTTTCCTGTAGGAATTCTATCTAATGTTTTCATTCTTTAAATTTTTTGAAACTTCTCTTTCCACAAAAATTTTCCTAAGTCTACAAACTTCTTCAAAGGCTCATGGTCTATAAACTGAAAACCAGTGTCTATCGTTTTTTCTATGTACAAATCCGTTTTTTCAAAGTTTGGTGATTCGTCTTTTTGCCAAAATTCTATAATAGATAAAAAGTGCAACCAAAGGATTTCTTCTCTAGATTTAGAGTTGAAATTTTTAAATGATTCTTTTGCCTTTTCTAAAATTTCTAAATCATTAAAGTCTAATGTTTTAATAAATGTCTGATGCTCAGATTTTAGTTTTTGCATTTTTTGTAACATTGTTAAATCTCTTTTTTCTAAAATCATTGTAACCAAAGACCTGTTCATCGTTAGATTTTCAAAAAAGATAAAATAAAGATTCAATAATCTTTCTTTAGCACTCATTTCTTCATAGCCTTCTATTTCTATAGTCAGGTCTAGTGATTTTTGAAAAAAATGTTTCAAGATTTCTTTTTCTAAATGATCAAAACTTGAAAAAAATTGATAGAATTCTTTTTCTTCAAATTTGTTTTCCTTCGCAAAACTGTAGATGCTTTTAGGTCTTTCTCTATTTTCTAATAAATAATCTCCATAAAGAGATAGTAAATAATCTGAATTTAACTCCTTGTTTTTCATTTGATTATGTTTTATATTTATACTTTATGTTGTTAATAAAATTTATCTATGACAAAAATAGTAAAATATTTTACTAATTATTTAATAATTGGTATATATTTGTACGATAAAAATCATTTATAAAATTAATGACATGATAAAAGCACAAGCAAAAGCCAATCTACCAACTGATTTTGGGAACTTCAAAATGGTTGCTTTTTCGGATAATGACGAAAATTGGATGCCTCATATTGCGATGATTGCAGAAAATACAGATTTTACAAAACCTGTTAATGTTCGTTTTCATTCGGAATGTATTACTGGAGAAATTTTTCATTCAAAAAAATGTGAATGCGGTAAGCAGTTAGATTCTGGTATGAAATATATGCAGGAAAACGGTGGAATCATCATATATCTTCGTCAGGAAGGTAGGAATATTGGCATTATTAATAAAATCAGAGCTTATGAACTACAGGAATTAGGTCTTGACACGGTTGAAGCTAATCTGCAATTAGGATTACCTGCAGATGCTAGAGATTTTAATGTTGCTATAGATATGCTGAAAATTTTGGAAGTAAAGGAGATTAATCTTTTAACGAATAATCCAGAGAAAGCAAAATATGTAGAACAAAGCGATATTAAACTGAAAAGAAGAATTCCTTTGATTATAGCGCCTAATGAAATTAATCATTCTTATCTGAAAACTAAAAAAGAGTATTTCGGGCATCATTATGAGAATGTATTATAATATGTAAATAATCTTTCAATTAAACCATTAAATAAAAATTGATTTTGAAAAAAGTAGTTATAATTGGTTCAGGATTTTCTTCACTTGCTTCTGCCTGTTATATGGCGAAAGCTGGTTATGAAGTTACGGTATTGGAGAAAAACGAGCAGTTAGGAGGTAGAGCATCAATGATAGAAATTGGTGGTTTCAAGTTTGATATGGGACCAAGTTGGTATTGGATGCCGGATATTTTTGAGAGATTTTTCTCAGATTTTGGCAGAAAAGTTTCCGATTATTATCAACTAGAAAAGCTTTCTCCTGCGTACAGAGTTGTTTTTGGTGAAAATGATTTTATTGATATTGAAGATGCTCCCGAAAAAATCATTAACACTTTTGAAAAAGTTGAAAAAGGAAGTGGTAAACATTTGAAAAAATTTATGGATGAAGCCAAAGAGAATTATCGCATTGCGATGCAGGATTTGGTTTACAATCCTGGGCTTTCACTTTTGGAATTAGTTTCCTTGGAAACAGCAAAGCGCTTGAATCTTTTTGTAAAAAATATTTCTCAACAGGTAAAAAAGAATATTAAAAATCCTAAACTAACCAGTATTTTGGAGTTTCCTGTTCTTTTTCTTGGAGCAAAACCCAATAAAACGCCTGCTTTTTACAATTTTATGAATCATGCCGATTTCGGATTGGGTACTTGGTATCCGAAAGGAGGTTTTAATGCTGTGGCATTGGGTATGGTGAAACTAGCAAGAGAATTAGGGGTAGAATTCAGAGTAAACGAAGAAGTTACTGAGATTGTAAGCTCTGAAACTAAAGTGAAAAAAGTTATTACTAAAAATGGAATCTACGAGGCAGATGTTTTTATTTCTGGAGCAGATTATGCACATACCGAAAAATTGTTAAATGGCAACAGAAATTATTCTGAAGAATATTGGAAAAAGAAAACCTTTGCGCCAAGTTCATTTTTGTACTATGTGGCATTCAATATAAAAGTGAAGAATCTCCTGCATCATAATTTATTTTTTGATACCGATTTTGAACTTCATGCAAAAGAAATTTACGACACCAAAGAATTGCCTAAAAAACCATTGTTCTACGCAAATTTTTCAAGCAAAACAGATGATAGTTTTTGTGAAGAAGGCAAAGAAGTGGGATTTTTCTTAATTCCGGTTGCGGTAGATTTAGAAGATAACGAAGAGATTCACGAGAAATATTTTCAAATCATATTGGATCGAATTAAAAAATGCACTGGAGAAGATTTGAGTGACGCAATTCTTTTCAAAAAATCTTTTGGTGTTAATGATTTTAAAGAGCGTTATCATTCGTGTAGAGGTAATGCTTATGGTTTGGCGAATACCTTAATGCAAACTTCAATTTTGAGACCAAGTATTAAGAATAAAAATTTAAAGAATTTCTTTTATACAGGTCAATTAACCGTTCCTGGGCCTGGTGTTCCACCGGCTTTAATCTCAGGAAAAGTAGTTACAGATTACATTTTAAAATCAGTTCATGGGTTTTAGTTTATCGTTTATAGTAAATTATTAGATATGTGTTTAAAGAATATTTTCAAAAATCATCACGAAAAACAATTAACAAAAAACGTATAACAATATGAGTAATTTCCAAATTTTTAATCAGGTTTCTGGATTAACCTCAAAAATGGTTACCGAAAAATACAGCACGTCTTTTTCTCGCGCTTCTACTTTATTCAAGCCAGAAATTCGTCAGCATATCTACAATATTTATGGATTTGTACGTTTTGCAGACGAAATTGTAGATACCTTTCATGATTATGATAAAGCAAAACTGCTTGATGAATTTGAGAGAAATTATCGCAATGGTTTAGAAAATGGCATTTCTTTAAATCCAATTTTACATTCGTTTTGTAAAACTCAGAAAGAAAAAAATATTTCTCAGGATTTGGTAGATGCTTTTCTGCATTCTATGAGAATGGATTTAGGCGAAATCAAAGATTTAAATGATGAAAAATACAACGAATATATTTATGGAAGTGCCGAAGTGGTTGGGCTTATGTGTTTGAAAGTATTTGTTGATGGTAATTCTCAGGAGTATGAAAAATTAAAACCTTATGCACAAAGCTTAGGAGCAGCTTTTCAAAAAATTAATTTTTTAAGGGATATTAATGCAGATTTTTGTGACTTAGGAAGATCTTATTTTCCTAATGTGAATTTTAGAAATTTCTCACTTCAGGATAAATTAGAGATTGAAAAAGATATTGCGAAAGATTTTGAACATGCTTTAATAGGAATTAAAATGCTTCCAATGTCTTCTAAATTAGCAGTTTTTATGGCATATAAATACTATACCAATTTGTTTAAAAAAATTAAGAAGTGTAAGCCGGAAGTCCTCATGCAAAAAAGGATAAGTGTTTCAAATTCCAGAAAAATTTATCTTCTTGGTGAAATGATTTTAGCAAAAAACTTTAATTTGGTAAGATGAAAAAATTACTTTTTTTACTGGTATTTAGTTTTGGATTTTTTAAATCTCAAAGCTTATTGGAACTAAGAACTTACCTTCAAAAAGGAGAAACATCAGAAGAAGTGAGTAAAACTTTGATTAATAAATCAAAATCCGCTTATGAAACTACTAAAAAACCTATTTATGAAGCGTTTTATGCTGTTGGAAATTTTTTCATGGCAAAACATGCAGCTAATCCAATAAGCAAATATTCATATTTCAACAAGGGAAAGAAATTACTGGAAGATGCTGTGAAGAAAGAGCCAAATAATTTGGAAATTAGACTAATGAGGTATATTTCTCAGGAAAAAACACCTAAATTATTAGGTTATGATGAAAATATGAAGACGGATAAAGAATTTATTATGAAAAATTACAGAAATTGTGGGGATAATGATCTCATCATTTTTATAAAAAAATATTTTAAAATTTAAAAAATGGAAGCAATACAATTTTTACTCATCACTCTTTCGGTTTTTGTAACAATGGAAGGTGTTACTTGGCTAACACACAAATACATTATGCATGGTTTGGGTTGGTATTTTCACGAAGATCATCATCAACCGGGTTATCCTCATGTTTTTGAAAAAAATGATTTTTTCTTTGTTGTCTTTGCAATTCCAAGTATTGCGCTGTTTTATTTTGGAACATTAAACGGTATCAATTGGATGTTTTTTGTGGGTTTAGGAATTTTATTATATGGTATTGCTTATTTTTTAGTTCACGATGTTCTGATACATAGAAGATTTAAATGGTTCGACAATACCAACAATTGGTATTTAAGAGCCTTACGAAAAGCACATAAAATGCACCATAAACATCTTGGTAAAGAACACGGTGAATGTTTTGGGATGCTGTTTGTGCCATTTAAATATTTCAGAGAAGCTCAAAAATCACTTAAAAACGTCTAAAATTTGGAACACTGGTATTATTTTTTCCTCAACATTGCGAGTTTTTCTGTGCCCTTTATATTCAGTTTTGAAAAAAGATGGATGCATTTTATTCGCTATTGGAAACCTTTCTTTTCAGCAATTATCACAGTAGGTCTGTTTTTCATTGTTTGGGATATCTACTTTGCCTATGCAGGTGTTTGGGGATTCAACAGTCAGTATCTCTTAGGAGTAAATTTATTTAAACTTCCTTTGGAAGAGTGGTTATTTTTTTTACTGATACCATATGCAAGTAATTTTATTCACTATTCACTGGAATATTTCTTCCCCAGTTTTTTAATTTCAAAAAAAGCTTCACACTGGTTAACCGTTGTATTATTTTTTATTGGTTTATATGTAACATTAATGAATATTGAAAAAACTTATACGGTTGTTAATTTTGGGGTATTTACATTTTTAATGTTGATGCAGCTCATTTTTAAATGGGTTTATATTAGAAGATTTTATTTGAGTTTCATACTGATTTATATTCCCTTTTTCTTTGTTAATTCTGCGCTTACCGGTAGTTATTCAGAAAGTCCTGTAGTTTTTTACGATAATTCAGAAAATCTTGGTATCAGGTTAGGAACTATGCCTTTAGAAGACAGTTTTTATTGTTTTAGTATGCTTTATGGCAGCATTCTTTTATTTGAATATTTAAGGAGAAAATGGAACTACTGTTTAGATATGAATTACAAAAATTGCAGACAATGAATATTAAAATAACGGAACAGTCAGGTATTTATACTTTGATATCAGAGCAAATTATATCAGCCCCTTTGCAAGAGGTTTGGGAATTTTTCACCCACCCTAAAAACCTGGATTCTATTACACCTTCGGATATGAAATTTACTATCACAAATAATCCAGGTGACAAAACCTACAGTGGTCAGATTATCACATATCAAATAGGAATTCTACCTCTTGTCAGAAGCAATTGGATAACAGAAATAACACATTTGGTTGATAAAAAATTTTTTGTTGATGAACAGAGATTTGGTCCTTATTCTTTATGGCATCACGAGCATCATTTTGAAGAATTGTCAGATGGAAAAGTAAAAATGACTGATATTGTTAACTACAAATTACCATTAGGTATTTTGGGTAAATTATTTGCTGGAAATTCTATTAAAAATAGGCTTATTTCAATATTTTCCTACCGATTTCTAAAGATTGAAAAACTATTTGCGTGATTAACCTATTATTGTAATAAACCGCTTTGTCACAGTAAGTTACACAATGAACATTCAACGCAAAGTCCAGCGCAACGGGGGGCGTCCGCCCGCCTGTCCTGAGGCTCTCGAAGGGCTACCTCACATTCCAGAGCCTTTTGCCTATAATATGGCAACAAAAAACTGTACTTCTTTAATCTCTCCTGTATGTTTTTCAATAATAGAAAGTGTTTTTCCAGCATAATCCACATACATTTTATCACCTGCTTTGTGATTCATGTGCATTACTGGATTAACGCGTTTACTCCATATTTTAAAGTGATGTCTAAATTAAGAACTCTTAAAACCATCAGGATGTATAGCAATATATCGTTCCCACATATGCTGGACGGTAACACCAACTTTCTTGAGTTCGCGTTCCATTTGTGGAAAAAATTCACAAAGTTTTTGGTTTCATTATCTTGTAATTATTTGTAAACTCTTCTCTCAGCTACAGATTAAATTACTTAAAATCAATATTTATTTGAATCTTTCAAACCATTTTAAATATGTTTCCCCTAAAATAGGGACAGCTTTCTTTTTTTCATCAATTGCATTTTTTATACCCATAATCCACATATAGAATAATATAAAAAAGCCAAAAATGTTTACAATCCAACCTATTATTGGTATTAACCCAATAAGTCCTAATATTAAACCTGTTAATACTATACCTAAAGATTGTTTAATATGAAACAACGTAAAAGTATTCTTTTTTTCAGTATTAAGAACAAAAGCAATTATTAAGCCTATAATTGTAATGTAGGCCAAAATAGCAACTGTTTTTCCGTCTTTACTATTTTCTTCCATTGACTTTGCTGATATTTCTTTTGAATCCATATTATTTAATTATTTATTAACTACGTAAATTCCAGTTGCATAAGCATACATTGTCCCATCGGTTAGGACAATTTCTTTTCCGTTTTTCCAAACTTTAATAATACCTACATCTCCATTTTCATTTTCTTCATAACCAGCTACATAAACATTATTATTATGAATAAATAAACTTTCCGCTGCTGCATTTTTTGTACCATCAGTTAAATAATTAGCAACACCATCTATCCAGATAGTAGCATTATCTTTTCCGTTAACATGTTCCCAGCCCGATGCGTAAATTTTTCCATTAGCAAATTTCACACATTCTGCATACGATTCATTAGTTGATAGTGGGTTTTCAACACCATTAATCCAAACTTTTGCAATTGTAGTAACATCATTTTCCTCAAAACCTGCAACGTAAACATTGTTTCCATCTACAAATACAGAAGTTGCAGAACCAAAATATGTTCCATCTGTTAATTCAGTTAGCACTCCATTTGTCCATAAACAAGCTCTATATTTATTATTTACTTTTGCCATACCAACAACGTAAATATTTCCATTTTTAACTTTAATATCAAAGGCACGAGCATCTTCAACTCCATCTGTTAAGGATGTTGGCACTCCATTAACCCAATACTTTGCTACTTTAATATTAGAACTATTTGTTTCTTAACCCGCTACATAAATAGTATTGTTCTCTACAAAAATTGAGCTTAGCCAAGCCTGAGAGTTATTAGAAATAGTTGGAATGTTATTTTCAACACCATTTTTCCAATATTTTGCTAAAGTACGATTTCCATCATGACCATATCCTGCTACGTAAATATCATCATTATAAACAAATACAGAATGAGCTCCAGCAATAGTGGTTCCATTTGTTAATGAAGTAGCATTATTGTTTTTCCAAATTTTAGCATAACTTGTTGTTGTTGAATTATGAACCCTTCCTACAACATACACATCTGCTTCTAATTGATTACTATTATCATCATCGTTACGACATGAAATAGCAAATGAGAACATGAACAAACAAAGTATAGATTTTGTAAAATTTTTCATTTGATATTTTATTTATTATTGTTTAATAATTTTTTGACTATGAATAATTTTACCATTCGAATTTACATTTACTATATAAACCCCACTTGGTAAATTTTCGATGTTTACTTGTTTTGATTTAATTTGTTGTTGAGAAAAAACGATTTGGCCAGAAGTATTAAAGATTTGAATTGAATCATAAAAATGTAATGGGATATTAAGCGTCAAAATTGTTTTCACTGGGTTTGGATACATTATTACCTTTTCTGTTAGAAAGCTAGAAGTGGATAGGTTTGAATCCAATTTCCATAATTCTAAGCCATGAGCTTTACTTTCTGCAACAAAATACAGATTCCCGTTTAAACTTATCATTCCGGCCATAGCAACAGTGAAGTTTATATTAGACTCTGAAATATCAAATATTGGATTAGTTCCAATTGTTGTACCATCAGATTCATAAAGCATTTTCTCAGTACCATTATCAGCAATAATGTATATTTTATCTAAATCTGAATTAGTATAATGCATCATATGACCCGACTTTGAGCCATTATAAAAGTCTTTCACTAAAGTTGTACCAGATTCTGTATCATTAGTTTTCCAAAATTCTATAC
>CAZPQV010000030.1:0-12130 GCA_964588705.1 uncultured Chryseobacterium sp. | reverse complement strand
TCTTTTATTAATTGCGTACCAACTAAAGTCCCATCTGAAGACCAAAGTTCGTGTCCAAAGGTTGTAGGATTTTGATTGTCTGCACTAAGAAATATTTTATTTCCGATACTTTGTATATAACCCGGAGCCAAAGATCCAAAGTATAAACCCTCATAAATAGGTATAGTACCAACTAGAGTACCATCAGTTCTCCATAATGTCTCTATATTTCTTGAATTTAAAGCTGCAAAATAGATTTGACCATTAAGGTTTACAAAATTTCCGAACCTATGCTGTGGTGTATTTGAAAAATTTTTAATTTTGGTTGTACCAGCAGTAGTCCCATTAGACTTCCATAAAGCCATACCAGTTCCGTCGTTAGCCGTAAAATAAAGCTCATTACCCGAAGGTGCTTGAATAAAATTACTAGTATAAGCTTGATAAACATCACCAGGCCTTAATTTTTTTACAACAACCGTTCCTGCAGTTGTACCATCAGATTTCCATAATTCATCTAAATTTACAGCATCCATATCTGCTTCAAAAAAAACAGTACCATTAACATTTGTTAATCTTGTAATAGAGGTAAAACCACTTTTCACTAAAACAGTTCCTGATGGTGTTCCGTCAGTTTTCCATAAACTGTTATTAACATTAAAATAGGCGAAGTTACCCACAATGCATACACTTCCAAATATGTTTATTCCTGATGTACCTGGATTTGTATCTTTTAAGAGATACGTTCCTATTTCTGTTCCGTCTGACACCCACAATTCCTTGCCATTTGAAGAATCTTCCGCCACAAAAATAATTTTATCATTCAATCGAAATAAATTACTCGGATTTGAAGATGCTGCACCAACATTAATATCTTTAACCAAAGATGCTTGTGCATTTATTGCAATATGATTTAGCAAAAAGAAGCTAAGCAAAATATTGTATACAATTCTATTTTTCATTTTATAGTTTTTTAATTGTTATTTAAATTTTTTAAGTGATTAAAATATAAATATGACCATAATTTGTCAGGCTTTTCAACACCTTCTAAGTTAATTTTATATCTATTATTATAAATAAACTTCACACTATATCTATTTATGTTTGGTTGTAAAAAAGCGATTGTTTTAAAACCATCTCTTTCTTTTTTTTCGTAGTTTGTATATTGCGGAGGAATGCTCTCAGAATTGTATTCTGAATTGAAAGTATAAGCAACCGTATTATTTTTTAATTGCCCATCCTCTATGGTTATATTTAAACTTGTATTAAAATCATTTTCTTTTAAATATGTAGCTATAGCAATATTTTGACTCTTAATAAAAGAAACATCTTTAAGTTCATAATTTTCTATATTGGTTAAAAAGAAACTTTCCCAATCACTTTTTTCCCAGACTTTCTTTTTTAAGTTAAACGTTTCGTTCTCAGCTTCAATTTTCACATCTTTTGGTTTGTTATTACACGAAACAAACAAAAGTATACTTACTATATAAATGATTACTTTCATATTCTAATTATAGTTTGTCATAGAAGGCATATTACTTGAAATTCTTGTACCAGAAATGTTTTCTTTGTATTTCGCTTTTATTAATTTCCCGTTATGATATTGGTCATCATATTCGAGATATCCTGTAAATTCATTTAGATTTTTTGCTGTACCCCAACCTAAAACAAAGTAAAAAGATCCCGTTTTTCCTTCGCTATTTTTGAATCTACCAATAAAATTTTTTTCTGAATAATTACCAGAAATCGTATTTAAATTAGAGCCATCTAAATCAGAGGTTAAAATGTAATCTACCGAACCTTTTTTAAAACCTTTCCCTTTAATATTATCTTTATCAGTAACTTTAACTTTTAGATTGCCCAGTTTATCTGTTTTCCATGTTCCTGTCCATGAAATTTGATTTATGTTTTGAGTTGGTTGAATTTGAATCGATAAATTTTCAAGTCTTTTAGTACCAATCCATTTTTCATTTAACCATGTTCTATGTCCTTCAGGCATAAAATACCCTTCAAATTTGCTATCACCTTCAAGCATAATGAATTTAAATTTTCCTTTTTGACCCAATTTATGCTTATCGTTAGTACCAACATTTCTTACATAATTACCCTCTAAATTACCCTGTATGATTTTCCCTGTTAATGAACCCTTAGGAAAGGTTCCTTTAAAATTGTTGTTTTTTTGAATTTCTAATAATCCAAAACTGGTATCCCAAGTTCCTTCCCATTTATTTGTTTGAATTGTAAATGCTGCGAAAATAATACTGATACTTAAGATCATAAGAATCATTTTTGTTGTTTTCATAATTGATTGATTTTATTAGTTTATATTTTCAGAAATTCTACTCTTCTATTTTTGGCTTTTCCTTGTTCCGTTGTATTATTATCAACAGGTTGTTTTTCTCCTTTACCATCAGTTATTAACCGGTTTTCTTCTATACCAAATTGTTCAACAAGGATTTGTTTTATAGCTTTAGCTCTATTTTCGGAAAGTACTTGATTATCAGCTTCACTTCCATCGGCATCAGTGTGTCCAATAATTTTTAATTTAAAAGAAAGGTCTTCTTTTAAGAACTCAGCTATATTTTTAATGATTACATAAGATTCATTTTTAACTTGCCAAGTATTACTATTGAAGTAAATTCCTGTAGTTGAGAATTTTCCTTTTTTTAATAATGAACGAAAATCTTCATCTGCTTCGGCTATTCTAAAATTAGTTATGCCAACAAAGTGATTTTTTTCGGGTAACACATTAAAGGCTTCAATTAAAAAATGTTTCCCTAACCTTCCTTGCAAAATATTTGGTGAATCGACATATTTTTCTTCGTTAATCCACATTCTTAATCTTTTACCATTTACAGCTATAGAAATGTGAATTTTATCGTTTAAAATATCAGTTCTATTTCGATCTATTGTATTAACAACTCTTATTGGGGCTTCATTCCCAAAATTTTCTACTTTTGCAACTTTAAAGTATTCTGTTAATACGATTTCAACTGAAGCTACGCTACCAGCGGCACCCATTGAGTATGATTTTTTAGGTAAAAAGGCGAAATATATTTTACTCATTGCATTTCCTTTTAAATAACCGTTAGTTATTAAATCAAATTCAATGGTATAATTTTCGGGTAATTCTTTAGTATCTATTGTGGGGTAATATCCTGATCTCCGTAATAAGGAGAGCCATTTACTATCGCCATCATTTAAAGCCACTATTTCTCCGTTTCCTGCTGTTTCCCATTTTGAAGGAAAATCTCCTAGATTTTCATCATAAAAATTATCAAAAAACAAGGTTTTATGACCTGGTTCAAAAGTGAATTTTTTATAAACACCAAAAGAGTTTAAAGCGTCATGATTTACATTTTCTTCCGTTTCAAAAACTTGGTTTTCTTTTTTTGAAATTTCTTTTTTTGAATTTCTAGGCTTCTTTGCATTATCATAAACCGTATCAATTATACTAGACGTTTCTTTTTGAGCAATTTCTTCCGATTTATTTAATACCGTTTGCTCAACAGTTTTTTCAACGGTTTTTTTTATTTTTTTTAGTAATTGCGCATTAGACGGAATGGAATTAACCAAAAGAAAAACTCCAATAAAGTACTTTGTAAAATTCATAATACCTGTTTTAAAATTGTTTGACTATTAATTTTTTCACAAATTTCAGTCGTTCAATTTTAAAAAGGTATCTGATATGTAACAATAGATACTACAAATGTAACAAAACCCGTAAACTATTTATTTTCAGAGTCTTTTGGCGTGTATCCGTAAACTTCTTTATAGCATTTTATAAAATAAGAAGGTGTATTAAAGCCCGTTGCATAGGCTGTTTCTGCAACCGTAATATTTTTATTGTCAAGCAATTTTTTAGCTAACTTTAATCTTTCAATTCTTATAAAAGCTGTTGTGCTTTGACCTGTTAATGCTGTTATTTTTCGATGTAATTGCATTCTACTCATTGCTAAAGCATCTGCAAATTTTTCAGCTGAAAAATCTGAATCTGTTATATTTTGTTCTAAAATTTCCTGTAACTTACTTATAAATTTTTCATCAGTTGTAGTGTATGCAATCTCTTTCAGTTTAATTATTTCTCCTGAGCTATATTTTTCTTGGAGCTTTTTTCTCGAATTTATTAAGTTGTCTACTTTTAATTTCAGAATAATTGGATTAAAAGGTTTTGTTATGTATTCATCAGCGCCATTCTTCAATCCAATTGTTTCGTTAATTGTACCTGATTTTCCTGTTAGAATAATGATAGGAATGTGTGATGTTTTTTCGTCATTTTTCACTGTTTCACATAATTCAATACCTGTTTTAAAAGGCATTATAACATCCGAAATAATAACATCGGGTATTAAATTTATTGCTTTATTAATACCCTCTTGTCCGTCTTTAGCTTCTATTATAGTGTATTTATCTTGAAATATATTGATTACATGTGCTCTAATTTCGTTATTATCTTCTACAATAAGCAATTGTGGCTTTTCTTGATGAATAGTCTCTTGATTTTCATCCTTATTATTCTCTTGATTTAAGCTTGTTTTGTTTATTTTAATAGGTATGTTAATAGAAAATCTTATTTTTGAATTGTTGTCGATATATGCTACATTAACATTTCCATTGAGAAGTTCTGTTAATTCTTTTACTAAAGACAAGCCAATTCCTGTACCATCTATTTCTGAATCATATCTGTAAAAACGATTGAATAATTTTGAAGGATTTTTAGACGGAATTTTTTTTATATTATTTGTAATTTCTATTTTAATTTCATCCTCTGATAGTAAACTTATAAACTCTACGTTTGTCTCTTTTGGGGCATATTTTATTACATTAGAAAATAGGTTGTTTATAATTTTTTCCAAAAAATCAGGGTCGGAAATAATTTCAACATTTTCAGGAATAATGGTTTTCAAAGTTAATTTTTCACTTTTTAACAAACCTAAATAGTTATCAATTATCATTTGTAAAAAATAACCAATTTGAATTGGTTGTTCATTAACTTTCATGGTACCAGCGTCAAGTTTTGTTAACTCAAGCATTTGATCAACAAGATTAATCATCCTGTTGGTATTTCTATAAACACTATTTAAATTTTCATTGTTTTTCTGTGTGTTTTTTTCAATTTCATTTATAACACTACTATTAATAAGAGTTAAAGGTGTTCTAAACTCATGAGAAATATTTGAATAAAGCTTGGATTTATAATCATTTAGTTCTTTAAATCTAGTAGCTTCTTCCTTTTCGAGTTTTAACTCCATTTCCATTTTCCATTTCCATTCAAAATATTTTAAAATGTAATACAATAGGATTATGAAAAGTAAAAAATAAATAATAATTGCAACATTAGACAAATACCAAGGTTTATTTATTACAAAATCGTATTGAGCTGGAGTATTGTTCCAAATTCCATCATAATTGCTAGACTTTACTAAAAAACTATATTTTCCAGGTGGTAATTTTGAATAGCGAGCAAATGTTCTATTTTCGGAGAAAACCCAATCTTCATCGTACCCTTCTAGTTTGTATTGGTATAAGTTTTTTTCGGGCAACGAAAATTGTAAATTTGCAAAAGCAAATGAAATGGTATTTTGGTTATGACTTAAGTTTGCATTATTTTTTAACGGAATTTTTTCGTCATATATCTCAATTTTTGTTATAATCGTTTCAGGCAGTTTATAATTTTCTTTTATTTCATTTGGATTAAACCAATATAAACCATCAAGACCACCAAAATATAGTATTCCTTTTTTAGATTTGAAATAAGCTCCGGTATTGAACTCTGTAGCTAACCCATCATAGTTATTATAGTTGGTTATTTTAGGTTGTTTATCAAAATCTGTTTCAGGAATTAACTCAATAATTCCTTTATTTGAACTTAACCACAATTTACCATAGTTATCTTGCAGAATTCCATAGATAACATTATTAGCTAACCCATCTGATTGTGTGTATTGTTTTATTTTTTTGTTTTCCGTATTATAGGCAAAGATTCCTTTACCATTTGTACCTATCCAAAGTATTTTTGAGCTCTTATCAAAAAAAAGGCACTTAATTTGACTGTTTATCTTTAGCGCTTGATTTTGAATGAATTTTTCGTTATTTAAATTGAACTCAAAAACGCCCTTATTATCCGTGCCAATCCAAAGTTTTGTTGTATCTTCAAATTCTAAAGATCTAACACTTTTAACTGGAAAATCTTTTGAATTGTTTTTGTAGAAGTTTTTTATTACGCCACTTTCAATATTGTAATGTACAAGACCAAAATCTCTAGTACCTAACCAAATACTTTCATTAGGAGCTTGTTTAATTGTCCAAATTGTTTTGAATTTTTGATGTTTTGTGATAGTGTTATCAAGAGGTTTTATAAAATTGTCATTATATAAATAAAGACCTCCTTCTTGAGTTCCTATAATTACTCCTTGTTTGATTTGTTTCAAACTCATAATTCGATTAGTGGTCAAACTACTATTATCCGTTTTATAAGTTTTCCATGATTTTGATTTTCCATTAAACTTGGTTAATCCTTTTCCACTTGTTCCTATCCAAATGTTTTCTTCATCTTCTGCAATAGCCCTTATTACTTCTACAGAAACATTATCTGGCACTAAATTATTTGTAACAAAATTAAACTTATTGAGGTATTCATCATAATAACTCGCGCCACCACCATCTGTACCAAACCAAATAACACCTGTTTTATCCTCATAAATTTTCAATACATCGTTATAATGTAATGACCTCGGATTATTTAGTTCGGTAGTAAAATGTTCAACTTCGCGGTCTTTGTTTATTTTGTAAGCTCCCTTGCCATAAGTTCCTATCCAAATTCTACTGTTAGAATCTTCGAGTAACGAATAAATTGAAATATCATTTGGAAGGTTTGTTAACTCAATTTTTGTAAATTTATTGTTTTCATCTTTACTATATAATCCATTACCAAACGTTCCAATTAAAAGTTTTTTATTTTTTAACAGGATGATATCGCTGTAGCTAAGATTAGCCTTATTACCTATACCAGAAGGATAATGATAAGTGACATTTTTATTCTTTAAGTTAATAGCTATCAATTTCTTATCTGAAGCTATCCAAATATTTTTATTAGTATCTTCAATTATTTTTTTTATGGCAGCTGATTCTTTATGACTAAGTATAGAATATGTTTTATTATTTGATAAAAAGTATAACCCTTTACTGTAAGTACCTATCCAAAAGTTTAAATTTGAATCTTGATATATATAACTAACATCAGGAAACTCTTTAAATTTTTCAAATTTATTTTTTTGTTCTTTCTAGCGCATCAATCTTCTATCGATTGTAATAGCCCATATTGTTTTTTGTTTATCTATATAAACTTTTCCAAGCTGATTATAAGAATGATTTGTTATATCTTCAAAAACTAAATCAAATTTTTCAAAAGTTTTGCCATCATATTTATTGAGTCCATCTTGGGTTGCAAACCAAAGAAATCCTGTACTATCTTGTGCAATATCAATTACACTATTTTGAGATAATCCGTTTTTTACTGATAGCTGACGAAATGCAATTTGCGATTGACTCCAAAAATTATTGGAGTAAAAAAATAAGATGAATAAGTAGGCCGCTATTGTTTTCAAATCTTATTTTAAAGAGTAGTTATTTTTGTAAATATACTTCTTTATTAACTTTTTTTAAAAACAGACATTAAAAATTTATAACGTTCATTTTAAAATCACAATATTTTCTGCTTTTACTTGTTCATTTTAATTAAATTAATTTTAGGAGTAAACTTAAAATAGTAATAATGTAAATCGTCAGCAAAAAGTTGAAACCAACTAAAACACCAAATGCGTAAATAAATCCCGATGAGCATTCAAATGCTGAAAATTGATTTTCTTGTTTTGCAAACGCTGTTCGATTAAGTCCAAATCCCTTTTGCATTTCAACTCAATTCCAACCACTGCCGGACCTTCTTCACGGTTATTCTTCTTGGTAAATTGGAAATAAGTGATGTCATCATCTTTGCCCAAAACATCATTGACAAATTCTTTCAATGCACCCGGGCGTTGTGAAAAATTGACCAAGAAATAATGTTTCAATCCCTCATACAATAAGGAACGTTCCTTGATTTCTTCCGTGCGGGTGATGTCGTTGTTGCTGCCGCTTACGATGCAGACAACCGATTTTCCGGCGATTTTATCTTTCATAAAATCCAATGCAGCGATGCTCAATGCTCCTGCTGGTTCTACTACAACGGCTTCTTCGTTGTACAACTGCAATATGGTGGTGCAAACTTTCCCTTCGGGAACGACAACGATGTCGTCCAAAAGCTCTTTGCAGATTTCAAACGTTTTGTCGCCCACACGTTTTACCGCAGCACCGTCCACAAATTTGTCGATGTGTTCCAAGGTGGTATTCTGACCATTTTTTATAGATGTTTTCATCGAAACCGCTCCTTCTGGTTCCACGCCAATTAATTTGGTATTCGGACTCAACTGTTTGAAAACCGAAGCTACACCTGAAGCTAATCCGCCGCCACCGACTGGGAAAAACAGATAATCAATTGCTTGTTGGGTTTGTTGCAATACTTCTAATCCAACCGTTCCTTGTCCGGCAATGACTTTTTCATCATCAAAAGGATGAATAAAGGTTGCGTTATGTTCAGCGCAAAAAAGTTGCGATTCGGCAAAAGCATCATCATAAGTATCGCCTTTCAGCACTACTTCTACCCATTCTTTGCCAAACAATTTCACTTGTTTTATTTTTTGTGCAGGTGTCGTAAGTGGCATAAAAATCGTTGCTTTCAGTTGGAGTTTTTTGCAGGCATACGCCACGCCTTGCGCATGATTTCCGGCACTCGCACACACAATGCCGTTGGCAGTTTCAGTTTCGGTCAAACTGCTGATTTTGTTGTATGCTCCTCGTAATTTGTAGGAACGTACAGGTTGCAAATCTTCTCGTTTTAAAAAAACCTGAGCAGTGAAATGCTCGCTCAGATTTTCGTTTTTCATTAACGGAGTTTCCGTAGCAACGCCTTTTAAATTCAGTGCAGCTTCTTGTATTTTCTTTAAATTCATCATTATTTTGAAGGTCTTAATTTTCGTACTTGCGCACCGGTTGCCCAAAGTTCACTTTCTTGGATTTCTTTTAATTCATCGGTTAATTTTTCCCGGTAATCGGGTTTGGAATTGGCTTTGATGACCACTTCGGCTTCATTGCCCGAAACCACACTGTCGTACAATTCATTGAAAACCGGCTCGGTTGCATCTCTGAATTTCCCTTTCCAATCCAAAGCACCTCTTTGTGCCGTTGTGGAACAATTGGCAAACATCCAATCCATACCGTTTTCAGCTACCAAAGGCATTAAACTTTGAGTGAGTTCTTCCACGGTTTCGTTAAATGCTTCGCTCGGTGAATGTCCACGCTGACGCAGCACATTGTACTGTGCTTCAAAAACGCCTGCGATAGCACCCATCAAAACACCTCTTTCGCCTGTTAAATCGCTATAGACTTCCTTTTGAAAAGAAGTTTCAAACAAATAACCCGAACCAATTCCGATGCCCAATGCCAATACTTTTTCCAATGCTTTTCCGCTCGCATCTTGCTCTACCGCATAACTGGAATTAAGTCCGCTGCCTTCTTTAAAAAGTGTTCGCAACGATGTCCCCGAACCTTTAGGAGCAACCAACACCACATCGACTTCTTTGGGCGGAACGATGCCTGTTTTTTCGTGAAAAGTAACACCAAATCCGTGGGAGAAATACAAGGTTTTTCCTTTGGTCAAATGCTTTTCTACCGTTGGCCAAGCCTGTATTTGTCCGGCATCGGAAAGTAAATTCATCAATACTGTTCCTTTTTCGCAAGCTTCTTCTAAATCGAAAAGTGTTTTTCCTTCTTCCCACCCATCGTTCAATGCTTTTTGCCAAGTGGCACTTCCTTTTCTCTGACCCACGATTACGTTGAAGCCATTGTCTTTTAAATTTAATGCTTGTCCCGGACCTTGAACGCCATAACCCAAAACCGCAAGTGTTTCATTTTTTAATACTTCTTTTGCTTTATTTAAGTCGAACTCTTCGCGGGTAACAACATTTTCTACTACGCCGCCGAAATTTAATTTTGCCATCTTTTTTTATTTTTTCTTTTTTTTTTTTTAATTTTAATTCTTTTAAATAGGTACTCAATCCTTTCATCGTTTTGGTTACTGCCACTCTTCCCGAACGGGCAAATTCCAATACACCGAAAGGTTTTAATTTGTCGAACAATGCCTGTGTTTCCGATTTGTGTCCCGTTTTTTCGATGACGATAAACTGCGAATCTACCGAAAGCACTTTCGCATAATTTTCCCGAATAACCTGCTCCACATCAACATTAGAAAGATTGCTAGTTTTGATTTTGTACAGAGCAATTTCTTGATGAACGACATCTTTATCTTCGTGAGCAAAGGCTTTCAAGACTTCTACTAGTTTTTCAATTTGCCCTAAAACCTTGTCGATTTGTTCTTTGGTCGTTCGCAAAACAATGGTGTAGCGATGTACATTTTTCACTTCCGTTTCCGATGCGGTGATGCTGTCGATATTCAAATGCCTTCTCGTAAAAATTATAGTGATGCGGTTGAGCATTCCGATTGTGTTTTCGGTGTATATGGATACCGTAAATGTTTTTTCTAAATTTTCCATTTTTTCTATTTTTATAATTATTGTAAACGGACTTCTGAAACCGAAGCACCTGTGGGCACCATCGGGAAAACATTGTCTTCTTTGGCAACTTTCACTTCCAAGAGATAAGCAGAATCACTATTCAACAGTTCTTTCAATGCCGATTTCAAATCTGTTTTCTGTGAAACTTTCTGCCCTTTTATTCCGTAAGAATTGGCAAGTGCTACAAAATCCGGGCTTTGTATTTCGGTAAAAGAATAGCGTTTTTCAAAGAATAGTTGTTGCCACTGACGCACCATTCCCAAAAAACCGTTGTTCAAGATGATGATTTTCACTCCGATATTATTTTGCATTATAGTTCCCAACTCTTGTAAGGTCATTTGGAAACCGCCATCGCCAATTACCGCTACCACTTGTTTTTCGGGATTCGCCATTTTTGCACCCATTGCCGCAGGTAAAGCAAATCCCATCGTTCCCAAACCACCGGAAGTAACATTGCTTTTGGTTTGATTGTATTCGTAAAATTGTGCAGCCATCATTTGATGTTGCCCAACATCTGTTACTACAATCGCTTCACCTTTGGTCAAATCAGAAAGTAAACTCAGCACCTCATCCATTGTCATTTGCTCTGGAAAATCTTTCGCTCTATTTTCTAACAACACTTGATTTTCTTTCGCTTTAGCTTCTTTAAATTCATTCAGCCAAGTGTCATATTTTTTTGCTTCAACCAATGTTGTCAAGGCTTCCAAGGCTTCTTTGGCATCTGCCCAAACCGGCACATCGGCTTTGATGATTTTATTGATTTCCGCTGCATCTAATTCTACGTGGATGATTTTTGCTTGTCGGGCATACTTGGAAACATCGCCTGTTACCCGGTCGTCAAAACGCATTCCTACGGTCATCAGCACATCACATTCGTTGGTCTTTACATTGGGTGCGTAATTGCCGTGCATTCCCACCATACCTACAAATTGATTATGATTTCCGGAAAAAACACCCAATCCCAAAAGCGTAGAAGCAACAGGTATTCCTGTCTTTTCGGCAAATTCTAACAATGCTTTTTCTGCACCGGAAAGCATCACGCCTTGCCCCACAATCAACATTGGTTTTTTTGCCTTGTTCAACAATTCTGCGGCTGCTTTTACTTGTTCCAAATTGAGTTGTGGTTTTGGCTGATAACTTCGTATCGTCTTACATTTTTCGTAGTGAAAGTCCACCAACTCAAATTGTGCATCTTTGGTAATGTCCACCACCACAGGACCAGGACGACCCGATTGTGCAATGAAAAACGCTTTTGCCAAGGTTTCTGCGATATTTTCTGCTTTCGTAACCTGACAATTCCACTTCGTTACAGGCATAGAGATTCCGATGACATCGGTTTCCTGAAAAGCATCTGTTCCCAACAATGGCGATGCAGCCTGACCTGTGATGCACACCAAAGGCGTGGAATCTATCATCGCATCTGCCAAACCAGTGATGAGATTAGTTGCTCCCGGCCCCGAAGTTGCAAAAACAACTCCTACTTTTTT
>CAZPQV010000029.1:11075-24497 GCA_964588705.1 uncultured Chryseobacterium sp. | reverse complement strand
ACTGCCAACCAAAAGTAATCCTTACTGCAAGCTCCGGAATGGAGGTTACCAGAAGAATTCCATATCTGCCGTTCGTGAAGGAAGCCATTGAAATGTCTGACCACAAGCCTGAACATATTGTGGCTTTCGACAGAAAACTGCTTGGAAACACCGTAGACTTCGAAAATGATAAAACTCTTACCGATTTCGAAAAACTGATTGAAGAAAGTGAACCTGTAGATTGCGTTCCTGTTGAAGGAAATCATCCTCTGTATATTCTGTATACTTCCGGCACAACGGGAAGACCAAAAGGCGTTGTTCGCGATAATGCCGGCCATGCTGTTGCGATGAAATTTTCGATGGAAAACATCTACGGCGTAAAACCGGGTGAAACTTTCTGGGCAGCATCCGATATTGGCTGGGCTGTAGGACACAGTTATATGGTTTACGGACCGCTGATTAACAGAAATACCACCATCGTTTTCGAAGGAAAACCAATCGGAACTCCCGATGCTGGAACTTTCTGGAGAGTGATTCAGGATCATAAAGTTGCCGTAATGTTCTGTGCGCCAACGGCTATCAGAGCGATTAAGAAAGAAGATCCTGAAGGAGAATTTATTAAAAAATATGATTTATCAGGTTTAAGAACGCAATTCCTTGCCGGAGAGCGATGCGATGTTGCAACTTTAGACTGGTACGATGAGCATGTTGGTGTAAAAGCCATCGACCACTGGTGGCAAACCGAAAGCGGCTGGCCAATGCTTGGATTGATGCCTGGTTTGGAAGATGCCGTAGTAAAACGAGCATCCGCAGGAAAACCAATTCCGGGTTATGATATTAAAATTTTCAGTGAAGAAGGTTACGAACTTGAAGCCCACCATGAAGGATATTTGGTAATAAAACTTCCTTTAGCTCCAGGAGCACTGATGGGAATCTGGAACGATCCTGAGCGATTTAAATTCGGTTACCTGGCGAGATTCCCTGGATATTATTTCAGTGGAGACGGGGCGATTAAAGACGAGGACGGATATGTTTTCGTTACCGGACGTGTGGACGACGTGATTAACGTTGCGGGGCACCGACTTTCAACCGCCGAAATGGAGGAAGTCGTATCAAGCCATAAAGACATTGCTGAATGCTGCGTTGTAGGTGTAGATGACGACTTGAAAGGTCAGATTCCGTTTGCCATTGCCGTTCTGAAAACCGGTTCTAAAGCCGATGAAAAAGAACTCGAAAAAGAAATCATTGAACTGATTCGTGAAAAAATCGGACCTGTTGCAAGTTTGAAAAATGCCATGATTGTGAACAGACTTCCTAAAACACGATCCGGAAAAATACTCAGAAAACTGATTCGTACAATGCTCGATAATAAGGAATATCAGATTCCTTCAACCATTGATGACGAAGAAATTGTAGAAGAAATTGAAAACAAAATCAAGGAATACCGTGCTTAATTATATAGAAATAAATCAATAAAATATTAAAACCAAATTATATCATGAAGAACTTATATATCGACGACTTGCCTGATTACTTCAAGCAATACAAGAAATCGATTAAAAATCCAAAAAAATTCTGGGACAAGATTGCTGATGAAGGATTCGTTTGGTATCAGCGATGGACCAAAGTGGTGGATTTTGATATGGAAGAAGCCAAAATTAAATGGTTTAAAAACGCAAAGCTGAACATTACTAAAAACTGTTTGGACCGCCATCTTTCAGAGCGTGGAGACAAAACGGCCATCATTTGGGAACCAAATGATCCAAACGAAGAAGCACAACACATCACGTACCGTGACCTTCACGAAAGAGTTTGTAAAATGGCAAACGTTCTGAAAGGTCTTGGTGTAGAAAAAGGCGACCGCGTTTGTATTTACCTTCCGATGATTCCTGAACTTGCCGTTACAATGCTTGCTTGCGCAAGAATGGGAGCTGTACACTCTGTGATTTTTGCAGGATTCTCTGCCTCCGCTGTGGAATCGCGTGTTAACGACTGTGGTGCGAAAGTAATCGTTTGTTCCGACGGAAGTTTCAGAGGAAATAAAGCCATTGATTTGAAAGGAATTATTGACGATGCTGTCGAGAAATGCCCAACTGTTGAAAAAGTTCTTGTTGTAAAAAGAACCGGCGGCGAAGTGAAAATGAAGGAAGGACGCGACTTCTGGCTTGATCCTCTTTACGAAGAGGCCTCTTCAGATTTCGTTTCTAAAATCATGGATGCTGAAGACCCATTATTCATCCTTTACACCTCCGGTTCTACCGGAAAACCGAAAGGAATGCTGCATACCACTGCAGGATACATGGTTTTCACGGCTTACACTTTCAAAAATGTTTTCAATTATAAAGAGAACGATATCTATTGGTGTACCGCAGATATCGGCTGGATAACCGGTCACTCCTACATTCTTTACGGTCCTTTGGCAAACGGTGCTACCACTGTAATTTTCGAAGGTGTTCCGACTTATCCTGCTCCGGACAGATTCTGGGAAGTGATTGACAAGCATAAAGTAACTCAGTTCTACACCGCGCCAACTGCTATCCGTTCTTTGGCAAAAGAAAGTAACGAATGGGTTGAAAAACACGATTTAAGCAGTTTAAGAGTAATCGGATCGGTTGGAGAACCTATTAACGACGAAGCTTGGCACTGGTATAACGACCACGTTGGAAAGAAAAAGTGTCCGATTGTAGATACCTGGTGGCAAACCGAGACCGGAGGAATCATGATTTCACCAATTCCTTTTGTAACGCCTACTAAACCAACGTACGCTACCCTTCCGATTCCGGGAATTCAACCGGTATTGATGGATGAAAAACGCAACGAAATTACCGGAAACCAAGTGGACGGAAACCTTTGCATCCGTTTCCCATGGCCGGGAATTGCAAGAACCATATGGGGCGACCATCAGCGTTACAAAGAAACGTACTTCTCTGCATTTCCGGGTAAATATTTCACCGGAGACGGCGCGCTGAGAGATGAAACCGGATATTACAGAATCACCGGACGCGTGGATGACGTTATCATCGTTTCCGGGCACAATCTTGGAACGGCACCGATTGAAGACAGCGTCAACCAACACCCTGCTGTTGCAGAATCAGCTATCGTTGGATATCCGCACGATATCAAAGGAAGCGCACTTTATGGTTTTGTTACCCTTAAAGAAACCGGCGAATACAGAGACCGCGAGAACCTGAGAAAAGAAATCAATCTGATGATTGCCGATACAATTGGTCCTATCGCTAAACTCGATAAGATACAGTTTGTGGAAGCATTGCCAAAAACACGTTCGGGTAAAATTATGAGAAGAATTCTCAGAAAAATTGCCGAAGGTGATTTCAACAACTTTGGTGACACTTCAACACTTCTGAATCCTGAAGTTGTAGAAGAAATTAAGAACGAAAAAATCTAAATTTAAACTAAATTTTATTGTTGAGAATCCTGCAATTGCGGGATTCTTTTTTTATTAATATGACAATATTTAAAGTTTAAAATACGTTTTCAGTAATAGTTTAACCAAAATATTCATATTTCAACATAATTTATTTTATCAATATTAAATATTTAATAATTTTTAAATATGATATTTATCAATTTTATGTTAATAAATTTGAATTTACTTGATTATTGATAAAATATCGCCGTATATTTGCAGTGGAAATAATAAAAATCATCAGTATGAAATATACAATTGTTGGTTTGTTCCCTACCCAAAAACAAGCCCCTGAACTTTCGGAAAACCTTGAGAACATTGGTATTAAAGATTCTGAATATATCGTTTACAAAACCGTAAATAACGAAAAAGAGCAACTGACGCTTTGGGACAGAGTTTTTAACAACAGAAGACCGGAAATCAGAACCATCGAAAACGATAAACTGATTACGAGCGTTGAGGTAGAAAATGAAGAGGAAATGAGAGATGTAAAACAGGTTTTTAAACAAAACAACGTTGTAAATATCTACGAATTCAAAGATATGACGATTGAAGAAGCCAAAGACCTCGATTACATCAAGAAAATAGTAGAAGTAAGAGCGAAAGCACAGATTTTCAGTATCCCGGAATCAAGAAAGTTTAATTCTCATGAAGGGATGAATTCAGAAGTGAAAGTTTAAGTCAAATTATCATATTTTTCAATGACAGGATTCCGGCCTTTGGGTCGGAATTTTGTTTTCTCAGTCTTGTTACTCTTCCCTATTTTTCGTAAATTCGTAGTTACAAAGCGAAATGATGGCTTACGATTTAGAACAGGAAAATAAAGAAATTCTTACACGATACAGAGACCTTATCTCGAATACGTACCGCTCTTTGAACGAAGAGCAGAATAAACTTATTCGAACGGCTTTTGATATTGCTCTCGATGCACATAAAGATCAGAGAAGAAAAACCGGCGAACCATATATTTACCATCCGATTGAAGTTGCCAATATTGTAGCCAACGAAATCGGTTTGGGAGCAACTTCCATTGCCTGTGCACTTTTGCACGACGTTATTGAGGATTCGGAATACAAATACGAAGACATTAAGAAAATTTTTGGTGAAAAGATTGCCGACATTGTCAACGGTTTGACCAAAATTTCGATTATGAATCATCAGAACATTTCGATTCAGTCGGAAAATTACAGAAAACTTCTGCTGACGCTTTCGGAAGATTTCAGGGTGATTCTTATCAAAATCGCAGACCGACTTCACAATATGCGAACTCTGGAAAGTATGGCTCCGGACAAGCAGAAAAAGATTGCTTCCGAAACGGTTTATATCTACGCACCTTTAGCACACAGACTTGGTTTTTACAACATCAAATCTGAGTTGGAAGATCTTTCCCTAAAATATAACAACCCTGATATTTACAACGAAATTGCAGCAAAATTAGAACTTGCAAACGAACAAAGGGAAAAATATATTGAAGAATTTAAATCTGAGGTTTCCGACAGATTACAGGCAGAAGGTCTAAATGTAACGATCAAAGGCCGCGCAAAAGCCATTTCTTCCATTTACAGAAAAATGCTGAAACAGGGTGTTCAGTTTGAGGAAGTTTTCGACAATTATGCCATCAGAATCATCTATAAATCTGATGCAAAAAACGAGAAATTCCTTGCCTGGAAAATCTACTCCATCGTCACCGACCTTTACCACAGCAACCCTTTAAGAATGCGCGACTGGATTACACAACCTCGTTCCACAGGGTACGAAAGTTTGCATTTAACAGTGCTCGGTCCGGATAAAAAATGGATAGAAGTTCAGATTCGTTCCGAAAGAATGGACGAAATTGCTGAAAAAGGTGTTGCCGCACATTACAAATACAAAGAAGGCTTCAAAGGAAGTACCGAAGATAAAAAATTTGAAAGCTGGGTGTCCGAAATCCGTGAAGTGCTCGAACAGCAGCAAAACCTTTCTACCACCGAACTTTTAGATAATATTAAATTAAACTTATACTCTAAAGAAGTTTTTGTTTTTACACCAAGAGGTGAAATCAAAACTCTTCCGAGAGGTTCCACAGCGCTCGATTTTGCATTTGCTGTTCACTCCGATTTGGGAACAAAATGTTTGGGCGCGAAGGTAAATGGTAAACTGGTTCCTATCAGTCATGTTTTGCATAATGGTGATCAAGTCGATATTATCTCATCTCAGAACCAAAAACCAAAACCGGATTGGCTTGATTTCGTTGTGACTTCCAAAGCCAAATCTAAGATTAAAGGTTTCTTAAATTCAGAGAAAAACAATCTTGTTGTTGAAGGTAAAGAAACACTTCAGAGAAAATTCAGACACATGAAACTGAATTTTAATGATGAGGAAGTGAACAAAATGCAGAAGTTCTTCAACCTGAAAACATCACAGGATCTTTTCCTTTCTTTTCAAAACGGGGCTTTGGATACCGGTGATTTGAGGAAGTATATTGAAAGCAAAAACGTATTCAATAATCTCATCAACCGTTTCAGAAAATCTCCCGGCAAGAATGAGGTTTACGAAGAAATTCCTCAGACTAATCTTGACATGATTGTGTTTGGAAAAGATGAGGAAAAACTGAACTACACTTATGCCAAATGCTGCAACGTAATCCCTGGAGATAAAATCTTTGGATTCATTACAATTTCCGACGGAATAAAAGTTCACAGCGACAACTGTCCGAATGCCATCAACCTTCGTGCACAGTACGATTACCGTGTTATTCGTGCAAAATGGGTAAATGCCGAAAGTTTCAAAAACAGAATTAAATTTGAAATTGAAGGGCTCGACCGTTTAGGAATGATTAACGACATCACGCAGGTTATCAGTAACGGTATGAGCATGGATATGAAGAGCATGTCGATTGAGTCCAACAACGGAATTTTTAAAGGCACAATTATCCTTGAAGTGAAAAACAAAAATCAGCTTGAAGAGACCTTCAAACAACTGAAAAACATCAACGGTGTTTCGAAGGTAAAACGATTATAACAGCGGCTTTTCGTGCCTTTTTGACAAATTTTTCTTAAATTTAACCAAAATTTAAAACATTTTAATAAAGCAATTTTTCGGAATTGCTTCATTTTTGTAATTACAAAAAATTCTAAATGCAGCTAACTCAATATTTTAAAAACTTTTTTCAGAGCAGTCAGTCTTCTGGGATTATCCTTTTATTTTGTGTTTTTGTTTCGCTGATGGTCGCCAATTCTTCGTTGGGACCGTCTTTTCAGAACATTTTAGATTCACAGGTTGGTGCTTATACCGTTTCTGTTTGGATTAATGACGGACTGATGGCAATTTTCTTCCTTCTCGTAGGTCTCGAAATCAAACGTGAGATTGTTGAAGGAGAACTTTCAAGTTTTAAAAATGCTTCACTTCCCATTTTTGCGGCGATTGGAGGGATGTTGGTTCCTGCAGCGATTTATGCATTTTTCAACTCGGGAACGCCGTATGCAAAAGGTTGGGGAATTCCTATGGCTACGGACATCGCATTTTCATTAGCCATCATTTCAATGCTTGGAAAAAAAGCACCGGCAGCCATTAAGATTTTCCTAGCTGCACTGGCAATTGTAGATGATTTGGGTGCCATTCTCGTAATCGCCATCTTCTATACAGAACAACTTCACTGGACGTATCTTTTCCTAAGTGGAGGTATTGTTTTACTTCTTATCGCACTGAATTATTTTAAAGTTACCAAACATATTTTCTATATTGTTCCGGGAATTTTCCTTTGGTATTTCATGCATCACACCGGAATTCATGCAACGATTGCGGGAGTGCTTTTAGCATTTACAATCCCAACGAACGAATCCGACACGATTATTTCGCCGCTCGAAAAACTGGAGCATAAACTGCATGTTCCCGTAAGTTATTTCATCATGCCGATTTTTGCTTTAGCGAACACCAATATCGTTCTGAAAAGCGGAATGGTTGACGGCTTATTCTCTTCCCTTGGATACGGAATTATCGGAGGTTTAGTAATCGGAAAAGTTGTAGGAATTACTCTATTCTGCTTAATTGCGGTTATGCTAAAGATAAGTTCCCTTCCGGCGAAAAGTACCTGGAATCACATCATCGGAACCGGATTTTTGGCAGGAATCGGATTTACAATGTCCATCTTCATCTCACTGCTTTCGTTTAAAGGACATCATGAAATTCAGGAAGAAGCTAAGTTTGCAATTCTGATTGCATCCACCCTTTCCGGAATTATTGGCTATATGCTATTAAGAAATACAGAGAAGAAAGCGGTAGCTTAAACATTTTGCGATTCAGGAGAATCAAGAGTGATCTGGTGTTCTTCTGTTACCTCTTCCTCAATATTTTCCGCATGAAAATTTTCTGTTTCCTTTCTGAGTTCGTCTGAAATAAGTTTTTCGAGACGCACTTTCCGGATTGCCAAATTCAGTTCGTTTCCGAAAAGAAGGAGATAAACATTTACGTTTACCCAAATCATCATTAAAATCATCGTTCCGATGGAACCGTAAAGCACGTTATAACGTGCAAAATTTCTTGCATAAATCGCAAAGAAATAAGTGGTAACCACAAACAAAACTGTCGTTAAAATCGCTCCCGGAATTGCCTGTCTGAATTTGGTAATTTTCACCGTTCCAACCCAATAAAACAAGGCGAGAAAGATAAAATAAAACACAGGAAAAGATACGAAACCGATGATCTTAGAAAGGTTGTTTACAAACCAGGAAATATCGTAATCCGGTGTAAAAAGCTTGAGTACAACTTCCGAATAGTAAACGCCAAAAAGCGCTAAAAGAACAGCACTGATAAAGCCAACCGTAATGAAAAATGAAATAATGAATTCCTTTACATCATTGTGTTTTTCGTCGGTTTCTTCATTAAAACCGTCAATAAGCGCAAACGTTCCATTGGTTGCGAAAATTAAAGCTAAAAGGATGGTTATATTGCTTAAAGTGTTGGTATTTGGCGCAATATTATTTTCAATATAACTGATGACATCGCCTTCAATTTTTCCCGGAAACACGTTATGAATCAATACTTCGAAAATATAAAACTGGAGTTTGTCGTAATGTGGTAACAGCGGTAAAATGGAAAGCAAAAAGAGAATAAACGGAAACAGTGAGAACACGAAGTTCCATGAGATAGCCGCTGCTTTTCGCCCAATCTGATTTTTAAATATACCCTGAATATAAATCTCGAACATCTTGTAAAGAGAAATTCCGAGAAACGGGATATGAATCCCATCCAGAAAGCTGTGAATTCTTTTGATGAATTTCGGAACCTTTACTGTCATTAAAGTATATTTGCAACAACAAATATAAGAAATGCGAATTAATTTGCTCTGCATCGGAAAGACGGATGATAAAGAAATCAAATCTCTGATTTCGTATTACACAGCAAGACTTCCAAAACACTGGAACTTCGATATCGTTGAAATTCCGGATGTAAAAAATGCAAAAAACCTCACTCCCGACCTCATAAAAAAAGAGGAAGCCAAACTGTTTCAGAATCATTTTGACAATTCTGATTTGGTGATACTTCTTGATGAAAAAGGAAAACAGTTCACCAGCCGCGAATTTGCTCAAAAATTAGACAACTGGATGAATTCTTCCGTAAAGAAAATTAACATTTTGATTGGCGGTGCTTACGGTTTTTCAGATGAAATTTATAAAAGAGCCAATGAAAAAATTGCCTTGTCAAAAATGACGTTTACGCATCAGATGGTTCGGCTTTTTATTACAGAACAATTCTACCGCGCAGATCAAATTCTGCAGGGAAAACCATATCACAACGATTAATGTAATTATTGATTCTCAGATTTTTTTCTTCTGTAAATCACTTTAAAAGCAAGTGTTGAGAAAAATCCTCCCAAAAGGAATCCAACGGCTGCACCAAAAATCACATCCATTGGAAAATGGGCGCCCAGATAAATTCGGCTGTATGCCACCATAGAAGCCCAGGCAAAAAGGAAAACCGGCAGATATTTATAATATCTTTTTAAAATAAAAGTCAGAAAACTGGCCACGAAAAATGTACTCGAAGCGTGCGCCGAATAAAAGCCAAACTGTCCGCCACACCCTAAATCTCGCATTAAGTGATCCAAAGAATGATCGTGACAAGGTCTTAAACGTGCAATTCCATCTTTGAAAATACCGGCTAACTGATCGGAAATTGTAACGCCTAAAGCCACAAAAATCAGGATGTAAACAAGATTTTTCCATTTGTAATTTTTGTAAATCAAATACAGGAATATGATGTACAGGGGAATCCAAATAAACTTCTCGGAAACGAGAATCCAAAATTGGTCGAAAGGCTGGCTTCCAAGTGTGTTCAGGTAAACGAACAACTCCTTATCTTCCTGTATAATTTCGTACATATTATCGGCTTACAGGTCCTTCGTGTGTTTCGTCGTTGGCAGGTTTCACAACAGGTTTTTCGGGTTCGGGAGCATCAATACTTATTTTCCCAATATCTTCCAGCTCTTTTCTTATCTCTACGGTTGGATCGTAGTCTTTAGCTGCCTGTTTTACCTTTTCAATTTCACGCTTAATTTCAGAAACCGGATTGTCGGCTTCCTTCAGAATTTCGGATTTTATATCTTCCATGGCACCACGCATTTTCCGAACTCCGGAGCCAAGGTCACGCGCTATTGTAGGCAGTTTGTCCGGTCCGAACAATACTACAATTGCCAGCGCAATGATTACCATTTCCATAAAACCTAATTCCATGCTGCGAAAATACGAAAGATTTTTTTAAGACTTTTTCTTTTTGTGAAAAACATAATACACAAAATACGCACTCATTGCCATCAAAATAAATCCTAAGAAAAATGGAGCTCCCGGAAACTGAAAAGGTGCTTGATCGTGCGTAAAATAATAAAACACATTCGTCATCACAACCGGACCAATAATCGAAGTGAGGCTCACCACACTTGTTAATGCTCCCTGCAAATCGCCCTGTTCGTTGGCAGGAACTTTTGAACTGATCAGCGATTGGAGCGCCGGCCCTGCAATACCACCGAGACAATAAACCGCAAGAATTGCATACATCATCCAAGGCTGACCCGCAAATGCGAAAAACAGCATCCCAAGACTGTAAAACATAATTCCGTAGAGAATACTTTTTTCATTACCAATTTTAGGATGAACTTTTCGAATCAGATATCCCTGAACGAATGCCGTCATCGCCCCCATTACTCCCAATGAAATCCCAACTGTCTTCTCGTCCCAACTGAAACGGTACATTGTAAAATATGCCCAGTTCGTTTGAACGGCATGTCCGGCAATATAAACCAGAAACCACGCAATCATCAGGTTGAGAATTTCAGGATGTTTTTTTATCTGAAACAAACTGCCAATCGGATTTGCACGCTTCCAGCTGAATTCTCTTCTGTTCTTTTTTTCTAAACTTTCCGGAAGGATAAATGTTCCGTAAATGAAATTAATTAAACATAAAATACCTGCAGCAATGAACGGAACCCTCGGCCCAAACTGGCCAAGCAAACCTCCGATTACAGGACCAATGATGAAACCAAGTCCGAAAGCTGCACCTACCATTCCGAAGTTTTTGGAACGGTTGCTGTCGTCTGAAATATCGGCAATATAAGCACTTGCTGTTGTAATACTTGCTCCTGTAACTCCGGAGAAAATTCTTCCGACAAATAGCCAGAATATTGTTGGCGCCCACGCCTGAATGAAAAAATTAATCGAAAATCCTAAAAGCGAAATTAAAATTACCGGTCTTCTTCCGTATTTATCACTTAAATTTCCGAGAATCGGTGCAAAAACAAACTGCATGAATGCATAGAGAAAACTCAGCCAACCGCCATATTTAGCAGCTTCGGAAATATCTGCATTGATGAGTTCCTCAATCAGTTTCGGAACTACCGGAATAACGATTCCCCATCCTGTAATATCAATTAGAAGGGTGATGAATATAAAACCGACAGCTGCAGATTTCTGATTGCTTTTCATAGAGAAGATGCAAATTTACTCTATTTGAACTAATTTAAATGAACAAAAACATTAATTAATTCGCTCAAAAATCCCGTTTAAAAGCATGAAAATAACACCGATAAACACCCATATTCTCATCAAGTTCATCAACCAAAACATCTTTTTGAATTTGAAAAAAAACACCGGGTAAAGTGAAAGTATCAACAGAATTGCTGATAATGAAAAATATATTTTGAGAAAGTTCTGAGAAGTTATGGTATAAACAATAAGACAGGAAACCACTGTGTTTAAAACCAACAGGACACTGATAATGGTAGTGCTCACTTTGAGTCCTGTAACTATGGGCAGCGTCTGATAGCCAAATATTGCATCCGGCCTCATCGTGAGGAAGTCTTTAATGACATCAATAATCAGAAGGATTAAAAACAGAAAAGCCGCCATTAAAAACAGTTTCATCGAAAAGTGCTTGTAATACACCAAAAGTCCAAAAAACGGATAAAGGGTGAGCGCAACAAACGTAAGATTATTTAGGATTAAAATCTTGCTGAGTTTATGGCTGTAAAACCACATCATAAACTGATAAATCAGAAAGAAAATAAAAATTCTTGGTGACAGCAGATAAGCAATTCCGAGGGAAATAATATTCAGAATGATATATGAATAAAGAAAATACTTCTGCTTCAGAAAGCTCTGGAATTTTGATCGGAAAGGTTTTTGCAAGCGGTCTTTCTCGATATCATAAAACTGATTGATAATTCCACCGGCAGCAATGCTGAGCAGTGAGCAGAAAATAATTCCATGAATTTTATAATCGAAGACAAACTGCCTTAAAGTTTCCTCCTGATTGAAAAGAAAAAATGTAGAAACATAAAGCGTAATTGTGAAAAACACCAGCACGAAAAACCTCGCTCCAAGCAATAAACTCACAAACTGAGAGATGCGGTAAAGTAAAAGGTTTTCCTGTTTCATTTTTCTGAAAAATCTAAAATTGCTTTTCGCGAAAATTCTAATATTTAAAAAAGACGCGATAAATCGCGTCTCTACGTTTTTTATATTCTCAGGTTAAAACCTGTAAATCACTTCTTTATTGAAACCTTCAAGCATTTTTTCTGCTTTGGCATAATCCTTAGAGAACCCAAGAATATAGCCTCCACCGCCACTGCCACAAAGTTTCAGATAGTAAGCATTGGTATCCAGACCTTTTTTCCAGGCGTTGTAAATACTTTCAGGAATCATCGGTTTGAAATGGTCGTAAGCCCAAACCGAAAGTTTTTTAAGATTTCTGAAAAAAGGATTCATTTCTTTCTTCAGGAAAGCATCGATACAAGCGTTGTTGTAACGGATGAACTCTTCCTTCATCGTCTTGCGGAAACCTTCCGTTTTCATCTTTTCAAAGAAAATCTGAACCATTGGTCCCGTTTCTCCAACGATACCGGAATCGATTAAGAAAATCGCTCCTTTTCCTTCGCTTTTTTCCTGCAGAGGAATCGCAACTTTATCTACACTTTCTTTATTTTCAATAAGAATCGGAAGATTCATATAACAAATCAGCGGATCGATCCCTGAACTTTTTCCGTGAAAATAACTTTCAAGCAGCCCGAAAACCTTTTTCAGTTCTTTCAGCTCATCTTTACTGATGGAATCCGGAGAATATTTAAGGAAAGAATATTTTTCAAAAATCGCTGCAACTAAAGCACCGGAACTACCTACGCCATATCCCTGCGGAATATTACTGTCGAAGAAAAGTCCTTTTTCGATATCTCTTTTAAATTCGGAAACGTTCAGTTTAAATTCTTCCGGCAGTTCAAGATTTTTAAGATAATCTGAATATTTCATAAGACTTTCGTTCGACTTCTTTTCAAAATCGGAATTCAGGTCAGAAAACTTCAGTGTACCCTTATAGAAACTGTATGGCAATGTCAAACCCTGAGAATCTTCGATGATTCCATACTCACCAAACAGAAGAATTTTAGCGTAGAATAAAGGATTTGTCATATTAATTTTTTTGTTCATTTGGTTGCTGCAAAGATACAAAATATATTCTTTTGATTATCAGCAAATTTTACGCCGAATTATATG
>CAZPQV010000029.1:0-11065 GCA_964588705.1 uncultured Chryseobacterium sp. | reverse complement strand
GGTTAAGGTTGAGGCTAAGAACTCATCACTCATCACCCATCACAACGTGTCTCTGTATTGCAGCATTTTAATCTTTACAAACCTTATCAGGACTAAACCAATAAAGAAGAAAATAACCATTGAAAGCGCTGCGTAACGCATATTATTGAAATGCTCAATAAGTGTTGCAAAGATGAAAGTTCCTAAAATAATTGCCAGTTTTTCCAGAACATCATAAAAACTGAAATACGTCGTATTATCCATTGAATCCTGTGGTAAAAGCTTAGAGTAAGTAGAACGCGACATCGCCTGCAGACCGCCCATTACCAAACCTACAATCGCTGCAACGCCATAGAACTGATATTCTACGTAAGGATTTTCTTTGTTAAGGAAATACGCTGAAAGACAAGCAACTATCCATAAAATCACTGCAATGGAAATTACATTCTTGTTACCAATTCTTTTTGACAATCTTGAGAAAAAGATCGCTCCAATAATGGCTTCAATCTGAATAACCAAAAGTGTTGCAATCAGTTTTCCCTGATCTAAATTGATTTCACTTTTACCGAACAGTGTTGCCATTAGGAAAATCGTCTGCATCCCAACGCTGTAAAAGAAGAAACTTGAAAGGAAGAATTTCAGATTGGTATCTGCAAAAAGTTTATTTCCAACTTTAAACAGTTCACGGAAACTTTCTTTGGCTACATCAATATAGAAACTGATATTGTCTTTCAGAACCTCAAAAAATCCTCCCTGCTCTTTGTGTCTTTTAAATATGTTTTTATAATTCAGAAGCACTAAGTCCTTCGGAAGTTTATCCTTCACATCACCAAATTTCGGCAAATGTTTGAACGTATATTGCGAAAAACCAAACCACCAAGCACCGGTTAAAAGGAAACTGATTCTCGTGTAAATAATTCTTTGTTCCTCATTTTTCGCCAAAACCATAATCAGAACCAAACAGATAATTACCAAAATTACAGAACCGATATATCCGTAAACATACCCTTTTGCTGAAAGAGCATCCTGTTTTTCAACCGTAGCAATATCCGGTAAAAACGAATTGTAAAACACCAAACTTCCCCAGAAACCTACACTCGCCGTAATGCTGAACAGCAATCCCAGGAATACATTTTCCATTCCTGTGAACATCGCCAGTCCCATGCAAGAAGTTGCTCCCAGATAACAGAAAAACTGCAGAAACGATTTTTTGTTTCCAATGGTATCCGCCAGTGACGAAAGAAACGGCGACAGCAATACCACAATGAAAAACGAAATCGTAAGCGAATATCCATAAATGGCATCGGGATGATAGGTTTCGCCAAACAGCTTGATGTTGTGCCTCACCGGAACATCAATCCATCGGTTTTGATCCGCAATAAACTCTTTCGTCTGCTCTTTCGTAGTAAGAATAGAGTAATAAATCGGAAAAATTGTGGAGGTAATTACCAGTGAATAAACAGAATTTGCCCAATCGTAGAAAGCCCATGCTTTCATGATTTTCGGGTTGTTCTTAATAACTTGTGAATCTTTCATTGTTCCAGGTTTCAAGTTTCAGGTTTCAAGTTCTTCTGTTACTTGAACTTGTTTCCTTTGTAATCAGAATTTTGCAAATAAACGATAAAGTTTTTGATTTTTCCACTTAAATTTTGATATTCTTCAATGAGTTTATTGGCACTTTCTTTAGATATATAACCAAAATCAAATGCTCTGTAAAGTTCCGACCTGGTTTCACCACAAGAACCTTTAGCAATTGCCAGAACCTGTCTGAATTCATTATTGCCATCTCGCTCAAAACCTTCGGCAATATTATCCATTATTGAACCTGAAGAGGAAAGATTCTGACTTTTAAATCTGTAATCATTATTAAAGCCGTTCTCTTTTGAGAGAACAAAAATATCTTTACAAAGTTTTCTTGAATCTTTCCATATATCCAAATCTTCAAATCTTTTTATCGTCGCCATTACATATCATTTGATTACTTGAAACCTGAAACTTGAAACAATTAAACAGAATAATGTTTAAACATTTTCAATCACAATCGCAGATGCTCCACCTCCACCGTTACAGATGGCAGCAGCACCGTATTTTGCGTTGTTTTGCTTTAGAACGTTAATAAGCGTTACAATAATTCTTGAACCTGAGCTTCCAAGCGGATGACCTAATGAAACGGCACCACCATTTACGTTTACTTTAGAAGCATCAATTCCCAAAATCTTATTGTTTGCCAAACCAACCACTGAAAACGCTTCATTGAATTCGAAATAATCAATATCCGAAACTTCAAGGTTTGCTTTCTTTAAAGCAATTGGAAGTGCTTTTGCAGGTGCCGTTGTAAACCATTCCGGTTGGTGAGCAGCATCAGCATACGACACAATTTTAGCCAATGGTTTTAAGCCAAGTTCTTCCATTTTTTCCTTAGACATCAATACCAACGCAGAAGCACCGTCATTTAAAGTAGATGCATTAGCTGCAGTTACCGTTCCATTATCTTTTTGGAAAACGGTAGGCAATGTTCCTATTCTGTCGAAGTTTACCGATTTGTACTCTTCGTCTTCAGCAAAAATAATTGGATCACCTTTTCTTTGCGGAATTTCAACCGGAACCACTTCTTCAGCAAATTTACCTTCGCTCCACGCTTTTGCAGAACGCTTGTAAGATTCAATAGCGAAATTATCCTGATCTTCTCTCGAGAATTCATATTCAGCGGCACATTTTTCAGCGCAAACACCCATATGAACTTTGTTGTAAACATCGGTAAGACCATCCAACATCATTCCGTCGTTCATTTTTACATCACCTAACTTGGTGGAGTTTCTGGCATTGTAATAATGCGGAACCTGAGACATATTTTCCATACCTCCGGCAACGATTACATCCACATCGCCGGCTTTAATAGCCTGTGCTGCCATAGAAACAGCTTTCATTCCTGAAGCACAAACTTTATTTACAGTCGTCGAAGGTGTTTCATCTGAAAGACCGGCTCCAATTGCAACCTGGCGCGCCGGTGCCTGCCCTTCTCCTGCCTGAAGCACATTACCCATATAAATTTCCTGAACCAGTTTCGGATCAAGACCAATTTTATCCAATGCTCCTTTTACGGCAACAGCACCCAATTTTGGCGCAGGAACAGAAGACAGACTTCCCAGAAAACTTCCCATCGGCGTACGTGCCGCTGAAACGATAAATACCTCTTTCATTAGTTATTTTTATTATTTAAATTTTTTAATTAATTCTGCTAAATTTACAAAAAAAATTACACTGCCTAACAGTGTAATTTTCAGATTTATATCTGTGACTTAAAATACATTTTTAGTGGCTCACCGTAGCTACATCTTCCGGATTGTGTTTGTGTTTAAACATCAAACCGAAAAGTATTGCTACGACAAGAGCATAACCTGCAAAAATCATCCAGATTTCATGCCACATCTTATCACCGTTTTCGAGTGTAAAGAACTGAGAAATCAGCCAACCGCTCACCAAACTTCCTAATACTGCTCCGAAACCGTTGGTCATCATCATAAACACACCCTGTGCCGATGAACGGATTTTATAATCGGTAGTAGTTTCAACAAACAATGATCCTGAAATATTGAAGAAATCGAATGCCATTCCGTAAACGATGCAAGAAAGGATAATTAATAAAAGACCAAATCCTTCCGGTGTTCCGTAAGCGAAGAATAAAAATCTTAAAACCCAAGCAAACATTGAGATCAACATCACTTTTTTAATCCCGAATTTCTTAAGGAAAAATGGAATTGCGAGGATGAAAACCGTTTCAGAAATCTGAGAAATCGACATGATAATCGTTGAACGTTTTACCACGAAACTGTCTGCATAATTCGGATCTTTTGCGAAATCTGAAAGGAAGGTATCTCCATACATATTCGTAAGTTGCAGGGCTGCTCCAAGAAACATTGAGAACAGGAAGAACAAGGCCATTTTGTAGTCTTTAAATAAAGAAAAAGCGTTTAATCCTAATTTCTCTGTTAATGACGCATTCTTTGGAATCGTGTTCTGTGGTGGACATTTCGGCAAAGTAAATGCATAAATTCCTAAAATAATTGCTACTGCTGCTGCAATATAAAACTGATTTCCTGAATCTTTATTACCGGTAAGATTGGTAAACCACATTGCTGCGATAAAACCAATGGTTCCCCAAACACGGATTGGAGGGAATTCCTTCACCACATCATAATTATTATTTTTCAGGATGTAATACGCAATGGAATTCGACAGGGAAATCGTTGGCATATAGAAAATCATTGCCGCCAACATCACCCAAAAGAACTGCGAAGGATCAGTCACCTGCGGAAGGAATGCCAAAACAATTCCATAGCAAATATGCAGGATTCCGTAAAGTTTTTCTGCATTAATCCAGCGGTCTGCGATAATACCCGTTAATGCAGGCATGAAAATCGAAGCAATACCAAGAGTGGAAAAAACAGCGCCAAACTCAGCGCCACCCCATTGTTTTGTTCCGAACCAATAAACACCGATGGTAATTAACCACGCTCCCCACACAAAAAACTGCAGGAAACTTAATACCGTAAGTCGTAATTTTAAATTAATCAATCTTTCGGTATGCTTTCAGCACGCGGCTTACGGTAATTTTAAATTAATCGATTTTCTTTTTCCTTCTTTTGATTTCTTCCTGAAGTTCCAATGCGGTATCAAAATCCTCTTCTTTCACGGCCTGATCCAAAAGCGACTGAAGTTCTTCCATACTGAGATTGGAGAGGTTTCCGGTTTCGATTGCGCCCGGTTCATCATCATCTTCATTTCCGGTTTCTTTATTTGGTTCTTCGAGTTCGAGCAATATTCCGGCTTCATTCAACACCTGTTCTGTAGTATAAATCGGTGCATCGAATCTTACAGCCATTGCCACAGCATCGGAAGTTCTGGCATCCATCACCAGCTCTTCGCCGGTTTCTTTGTTTTTGAAATTGATATTTGAGAAAAATACACCATCGATAATCTGATATATAATTACAGAAACCATCTCGTAATTAACAGACTTTACAAACTGCGAAAAAAGATCGTGAGTTAGCGGTCTTGGTGGTCGAATATCCTTCTCCAAGCCCAATGAAATAGACTGTGCCTCGAAATTGCCTATTACCACAGGAAGTTTTACGGAAGTCTCCTCGTGCTCCAGCAACAGTGCATACGCCCCAGACTGCGTTTGACTATAAGAAATCCCCCTTATAATGAGTTGTTTATAATCCATACACAAATATAAAAATTATTAGCTCAATTCCTAATTAAATTTGTGCTTTACGGAGCGTAATTCATCAAAAAAAATATCCCGCATCTGCGGGACATTTTCAGTTTAAATTTATCTTGAAATTTCTTTCTTCTTTGGCTTGTGTTCTTTGAAACCTTCAGCTGCTTTTTCTACGCCTTTCTTTTTAAGTAAGTCGTAAGAAACCGCCGAAGCGATGAACCACGTTGAATAGGTACCAAAACCAACACCAATCAGCATCGCAAACATAAATCCTCTTAAGTTTTCACCACCGAAGATGAAGATCATAAGGATTACAAGGAAGGTCATAAATGCCGTGTTGAACGTTCTACCCAACGTCGTTGAAATGGAATCGTTGAACAGTTTTTCGAGCGAAAATGCTCTCTTTTCCTGTAAGTATTCACGGATACGGTCGAAGATAATTACGGTGTCGTTGATGGAGTAACCCAATACCGTAAGAATCGCTGCGATGAAATCCTGGTTGATTTCCATGGAGAACGGCATCACATTTTTAAGAAGTGAATATGCTCCCAGAATCACAATGGAGTCGTGAACCAACGATGCAATTGCACCGGTTGAGAACTGCCATCTCTTGAATCGGAATAAGATATAAAGGAAAATACCGATCAAAGCAATAATTAAGGCTAATGCTCCACCTTTCTTAATATCATCTGCAACGGTAGGCCCTACTTTTACAGAGTTGATAATTCCATAAGTATCGTCGTCTCCAGATCCTTTAAAATCTCTGATATTAGCATCTTTTGGAAGGAAAGTCTTAAGACCGGCGAAAAGTTTTGCTTCAACATCCTGGTCTGCTTCAAGACTTTCTTCGTTTACTCTGTAGTCGGTTGTAATTTTCAGCTGGTTGGTTGTACCGAATGTTTTAACATCCATTGCACTCTGTGAACCGTCCTGAAGAACAAACTGCTTCTGAAGACTTTCATCCGCATCCTGAGAATTTACCGGTTTATCAAATCTTACCACATAACTTCTACCACCGTTAAAGTCAACTCCATATTTAAATCCGCTTGTAAAGATTGATGCAAGACAAACAATCGTTAAAATTGCTGAGAAGATATAAGCATATTTTCTCTTTCCGATGAAATCGAACCATGCATTTCTAAAGATATTTTTAGAAAGCGGCGTCCATACAGAAAGTCCTTTTCCTTTTGATAGTCTGCTGAAGATCATTACCCTGGTTAAAAGTACACAGGTAAACATCGACATCAAAATACCGATACCTAAAGTAACCGCGAAACCTTTAATCGGTCCTGTTCCGAAAACATAAAGCACGATTGCTGTAAGGAAAGACGTTACGTTACCGTCGATAATCGCAGAAAGCGAGAAGTTGAAACCTTCGTTATATGCTTCTTTAATATTTTTACCGGCGAAGAGTTCTTCTTTCGTCCGTTCATAAACAATTACGTTCGCGTCGATGGACATCGCCATGGACAGCACCACCCCGGCAATACCCGGAAGTGTAAGCGTAGCATCCACAGAGTCCATTATTCCCATCAGATAAAATAAGTTGATGAGAAGTGCAATAATCGCGTAAATACCGGCTCCACCGTAGTAAAGAAGCATATAAACAATCATTACTGCGAATGCGATCAGGAATGAATAGAAACCTGCTTTTACAGATTCGGCACCAAGTGATGGCCCTACAACTTCTGCCTGCACAATTTTTGCTCCTGCCGGAAGTTTACCTGCGCCAAGAACGTTTACAAGATCCTGTGCTTCCTGCTGAGAGAACTGTCCGGAAATCTGAGTTCTACCGTTCGGTATTGGCTCGTTTACGTTTGGTGCGGTATAAACTACATTATCCAAAGTAACGGCAACCGGTTTCCCAACGTTTTTCTCCGTCATGGTTCTCCATTCTTTTGCTCCTTTTGAGTCCATCTGCATATCAACCACAATTCTTCCCAACTCATCATAGCTGATGTTGGCAGATTCTACAGCGCCGTCAACGGGTGCTTTCTGGCTGATATTACCACGGATTGCATAAAGTGTCAATTCATCCGGAGTAGAAGTTTCCGGCTTATAACCCCAAAGAAACTGAGTATATTTTAAGTTTGCAGGACGTGCGTCTTTTGCAATCTTACTGTTTAGAATTTTGTTTACAGCAGCCGTGTCCGAAAGTTTTACCTGTCCAACACTGCTTCCGCTTAAAAGGTTTTCTACGTTGAAAAGTTTGTCTGCAACAATAGTTTTTGCAACTCCCATGGAATCCCCTTTTGCTGCAACCAAAGTATTAAGCTGCTGAATGTAAGGGAACACCTCCTGAATTTGCTGCACTTCCCAGAACTGAAGTTTTGCTGATGTTGCAAGCATTTTCTTCACTCTGTCGATGTCTTTCATCCCCGGCATTTCCACAGAAATTCTTCCTGTTCCAGGGACTCTCTGTACGTTCGGCTGCACAACACCCATTTTATCGATACGGGTTCTGATAACTTCGTAAGCCGTTCCTGTAGAAAGTTCAATTCTGTTGGAGATAATTTTCTTTACCTCTTCGTCAGTAGAATTAAATTTAATGTCTGTAAGGTTAGGATTCCCGAAAATTTCAGGATCTGCTAACTTCAGATTCGTTCCTTTTTCCTGGTTTACCTTAGCAAATTCATCAAAGAAATTATCAATATAGTTTCTTGTTGAATTTCTCTGTGCCAAATCTGTTCTGTCTAAAGCTTCGATAAGTACAGGGTTTGTAGAATAGTTGGTAAGATTGTTTACCAGGTCTCTTTGGTTGATTTCAAGAAGAACGTTAATCCCTCCCTTCAGGTCAAGACCTTGTTTCATTTCTTTTTCCTTCGCTTTGGAATAGTAAAGTTTCGTGAAACCAAGATTAAGAGTGTCCTTCGAAAGTCTTGCTAATTCTTTTTGGTATTTTGCTTCATCACCTTTAGATAAGGCAGTTGCCTGATTTTCGATCTTACTTGCATACCAAGTTGGTAAAAGTTCGTTAAGGCATATAAGCCCTAAGATAATTGCAATAAGCGTAATAAATCCTTTTCCTTGCATTATTAAACAACATTAAATTTAGGCGGCAAATATAATGATTTACAATTGAATTAAGAATTTTTTAATATTAGATTTTTCAACAATAATGAAACTTTTAAAGCATTTGAAGTTCATAATATTAACCTTTTTTGTAAAAATGAAAAAATCCTGAAATTTTCAGGATTTTTGTTTATCTCTTTTTTAAAGTGACTTTCGAGTAGTTTTAAGCCTTCGCTTAATCAGATTTGCCTGCGAATTATTTCTTTGCTCACTAAAAACTTTTAATCTTAACTTATAAACTGTGCTATTAAAAGTTATAAGACATTTATTTCTAGTGATTTTTCTTTCGCTTCTCAGTTCTTTTATCTTTCAGCAAAAATCAAACTGTCATCGAGAAAATTCTCGTTTCCGGCTGATTTCTCAGCATTCTTAGGTCGAAAGTCATTGCTACATTTCTGGTGAACGCTCTTCCCTTTTCTGTGATTTTAATCTGATTTTCGGAGATTTCCACCAAACCGTCTTCCTCCATTTCTTTCAGTTTTTCAATGGATTCAGCAATTTCCGGAACATAGTTTTGAGCGTCCCAAGAAGTTTCCAAACGGCACATTAAATTCAGAATATGCTGACGGATAATTAAATCTTCTTCATTCAGAATATGTCCGCGGAACACCGGAATGATGCCTTCTTCCACTCTTTTCTGATACTCTTCCACCGTTTTTTCGTTCTGCGCAAAAGCATACCACGAATCGGAAATGGCGCTCATTCCCAAACCGATCATCAGCTGGGTTTTGCTGGATGAATATCCCATAAAATTCCGGTGGATATTTCCGTTCAGCATACTTTGGTAAAGGTCGTCGTGCTCCAGCGAGAAATGATCCATTCCCACTTCTTTGTAACCGAGTTCTTCCAAAAGCTGTTTTCCGTTTTCGTAAAGTTTTCGTTTTTCTTCACCGCTTGGAAGGTCGTTTTCATCAAAACCTCTTTGCCCAACGCCTTTTATCCATGGCACGTGCGCGTAGGAATAAAATGCAAGACGGTCGGGTTTCAGCTCAAGAGTTTTACGGATGGTAAACTCCTGTTTTTCCCAGGTATGAAACGGCAAACCAAAAACCAAATCGTGGGAAATACTGGTATAGCCAATTTCGCGGGCCCAATTCGTTACCCTTTCTACATTTTCGAAAGGCTGAATTCTGTTGATGGCTTTCTGCACTTGCAGATCGTAATCCTGAACGCCAAAACTGCATCTTCTGAACCCTAAGTCATAAAGAGTTTGAAGATGTTCCTTTCTGGTATTATTCGGGTGTCCTTCAAAAGAAAACTCCGGATTTTCTGCAATTTCAGCTTTCGCAAAAATACCTTCCAAAAGGATTCGTAAGTTTTCCGGTGAGAAAAATGTAGGTGTTCCTCCACCCAAATGCAACTCCTTAATTTTTGGCTTAGAATCGAATAGTTGCACGTACAAATCCCATTCTTTTAGTACACTTTCCAGATATGGCGTTTCTACCGAATGCTGCTTCGTAATTCGTTTGTGGCAGGCACAAAACGTACACAACTGTTCACAGAACGGGAGATGAATGTATATGGAAATTCCCTCTGCATCATTACTTTCATTAAAACTTCTGATAACCGAATTTTTCCAAAGCTCCGGCGAAAAACTACTGTCGTCCCAAAACGGAACCGTTGGATAAGAGGTATAACGCGGCCCCGGAATATTATATTTATCAATGAGTGATTTATTCATACTGCAAAAGTAGGAAATAATTGAGAGTTGAGAATTGAAAGTTGAAAGACGGACTTTTTTGAAGGATGTTCAGTTAAGAAAATTACTGAATAATCTCGCAAAACCAACAACTTAAAACATTAATATATTGATTACAAATAGAATAAATAAATCATTGATTGGATTTACGAAATTGCATAAAGTTTATTTATACGCAATGCGTATATTTACAATGTTATGTGCAATACAACGACAGCAGTACATCAAATGAATGAACCAAAGAGAGATTTAGTATTTAAAAAATACATAAATCAACATTTAAGTCGAATTAATTTAACGATTCCCCATTTGAATTCAAACCCTGAAACTCAAATTCCTTATGCACAATTTCTGTTTTCAATAAATGATTATTTTGGTTTATTATTCGATGCAGCAATAAACAAAAATTTTGACCCAAAAGGAACTGAAAATTTGAAACTCTTTCTTAAGTCAAAATACTTTGACAAAATTAATAATCGAAAAAACTTTGTACTACTTTTTATCAGAAATGGATTAATGCATCAGATTTTTCCAAAAGCGACAGGTGTTGGATCATCTGATATAAAAAATTTATTTTTTAAAGATATACAACACAACAATCAACCAACATTAAACTTAAAATATTTTGAAAAAATCACACTATCTGCAATTATGCGATTTATTGAAGATTTAAAAATTAACGATATTTATATTGAAAATTTACATCAATTACTAATCATTGAAAATCCATATCTTAATGATAGAATTGAATTTCAAAAACTTATAGAAAAAGGATATAATAATGACATTGAAGAATTGTTCGATTAATATGTACTGCACATAACATGGGTTTTGCAAAAGCGGGGGTGAAGTTCCCTTGCGGTGAAGATTTTCGCTCTTTTCGCCGCAAAAAACCATTTCGTTTTTTTATTTTTTGTAATTTTGAAAAAACGAAAATGGTTTTTGCTTAGAGCGGCTTTTAGTAGAAATTTCAGGTGTAAAAGCCCCGCCTTCGCAAAGCCGTTTCCCGTTAGCTGACATTTTAGAAGGCAGAATTAAACCAAATAAAGATATTGAAATGAAGACATTATATTACGTTTTTTTGATAGTAA
>CAZPQV010000028.1:14942-26547 GCA_964588705.1 uncultured Chryseobacterium sp. | reverse complement strand
TCATCAGAAAACTGTTGTAGCCGTTTTAAAGAAATTTGATAAGGAAATTTATGATATCAATCTCAATCTAAAGCATCTTTATCCACAACGAAAAGAACACAAGTTACCAAAGTTCCTGTCGGCTCAGGAAGTGAAAGCCATTTTGGATGCTACCAATAATGTAAAACACAAAGCAATACTTACAACAATTTATTCCTGTGGACTGCGAATCAGTGAGCTTCTGAAGCTTCAAATATCAGATATTAATAAAGATGAAATGCTGGTGATGATAAGAAATTCTAAAGGGCAAAAAGACCGTACTGTGATGCTCTCGGAAAAGTTGCTGATATTATTAAGAGAATACTACCAGAAATATCAACCACAAAATTTTCTGTTCGAGGGGCAGTTCGGAGGTGCTTATTCCGCAAGAAGTGTACAGAATATCCTTGCAGAATCTTTAAAAAAAGCAAATATTCATAAACCGGCTACCGTGCATACGCTCCGTCATTCATTTGCTACTCATCTCCTAGAAAACGGAACGGATATCAGGATTATTAAAGAGCTTCTCGGTCATAATAATATAAAAACTACCGAAATCTACACGCATATTACAGATGTGCAAAAGAACCAGCTCAAAAGTCCGCTCGATTTTTTATAATATCTCATTTAAAGATTCGTAAAAAACCAATTTTCCTCTTCAGAATCCTTTCTTTATATTTGTAACAAGCACTTTTTTATGAAGCTGAATATAAAAAACGAGACAGGAAAACTGAAATCAGTAGTATTGGGACAGCCAAATTCGATGGGACCGGATCCAACTTTGGAAGAAGCGTACGACGCAAAATCGTATCACACCATACAGCAGGGCGTGTACCCGAAGGAAGCCGATATCATCCACGAAATGACAGAATTTGAAAAAATTCTTCACAAACATGGTGTTCGTGTTCACCGTCCGTCAATTATTGAAAATTACAACCAGGTTTTCGCACGGGATGTGGCCTTTGTAATCGATGATAAAATGATTATTTCGAATGTTATTGCCGACCGTGCTGATGAGCAGGATGCTTATCGTAAAATATTTGAAGAAGTAGCCTGGCGGGATATTATCAACCTGCCGGAATCAGCTCATGTGGAAGGTGGCGACGTTATTGTATGGAACGATTTTCTTTTCATCGGAACCTGTCACAGTGAGGATTACAGAAATTTCAAAACTGCCAGAACCAACGAATACGCCATCGAAATTTTGAAGGAATATTTTCCTAAAAAAAGAATAATTGATCTGGATTTGAAGAAAAACGATACTGTTCCTTATCAGGGAATTTTGCATTTGGACTGCACATTCAATCCGGTGGGAGAAGACAAATGCATTATCTATAAAAACGGGTTTGTGGACGAAAGCGACTACCGTTTGCTGATTGATATTTTTGGAGAAGAAAACTGCTTTCAGGTTACCGACCAGGAAATGTTTGAAATGTATCCGAATATTTTTTCCATCTCGCCAGAAGTGGTGGTTTCCGACAGTTCATTTACACGAATGAATCAGTTTATGCGGGAGGAGTGGGGACTGACCGTGGAACAAGTGCCTTACCGCGAAATTTCAAAAATGGGCGGTCTTCTTCGTTGCTCAACAATGCCTTTGGTAAGGGAGTAATTTGAGTTGGGGAATGGGACAGTATTAGAGTTGGAGCGTACGTTTTTAGTAATGCTTATAGCTTTATCGTGAGTTTATTTACTTCTTTTGTTCATTTAGATTTTATGTAAACCTGCATTTCGGCTACAGTCACCGTATTTTGATATTCAAAACGCAAAGTTTTCAAATTACATCTAAAATTTTTAGAGAGCAAAGGAATAATTCGCAAGCGAATTTGACAAAGCAAGTGCTTCCGGACGAATTTATTCGTCACCTTTGCTGGCTAAAAGCTTAAGTAAATCATTAAAAAATCTTTGCGTTTATTAACAAGCTGCATTATTGCAAAATATCCGCAAGTGATTTTATTTTGAGGTCATTGAAATCTTTCTCCGCTGTTACCATTTTCTTTTCTCCGGGAAGTAAATCAAAGAAATTGTCGCTGAAATTCCCGGCTTCTTCAGAAATCAAATAAACATCTTTTGCCAGGATATCGGTAGAAATTTCCACGGTTTTTGCATCAATCCGTTTAATTGAAATATTTGGTTTGTCTAAAGCTAAATTTTTTGGCTTCACGAAAAAATGAAAAATGGTAACTTCTTTATTATCACTTTCCCAAGTTAGTTTCCAAACAGCTTTTGTTAAATCAAATTCAGAGAAATATTTTTTCGGAAACTTTGAAATCAGTTCGTTGCTGAGCTTTGGAGTAAAACCCGCCACTTCTGCTGCAAAAAGCTTTTCCCCGCTAAAATCCAGTAGTTCAAGACTTAAACTGTTTCCGAAATCCTTATTTGAGTCATTGTTTACCCAAATATCGTAGGTTTCTTCGGTTTCATCTACAATGATGACCACCGGCTCGAAACTCCTTTTAAACTGATAATGTGCTGCTTTTCTGTTTCCGTAAAAATCAATCGAGCTCCACGAAGTTACCGGCCACACGTCGTTCAACTGCCAGTACAGCGTTCCCATATTCATCGGTTTTTTCTGTCGGTGTGCCTCCACGGCAATCTTCATTCCCCTCGCCTGAAGCAACTGCGAAACATAAGCGAAATCCTCAAAATTATCCGGAACATGATAATCCCGTTTCATATATTCCAGAATAGTTTCGTAACCGGTTGGGTGTTTTTGATGTGCTTTTATTTCGGGATGATTCAGAAATTCAGGTAATTCAATTTTATCCGACCTTTCATTCCGATCGGAGTCGAGGAATTTTTCGTCCCTCTTTTTCTCAGCCTCAATCTCATCCTTTACCACAGTTGAAGTAAATTTCTTAAATGCAGAAACCGGTGGCATTCCCTGAAAACCATATTCAGAAACAAATCTTCCGGTTTTTTCACGATATTTTTCAAACGGTTCCATTCCCCACCAAACGCCCCAATAATGGACGTCGCCTTCCTTATATGCAATCTCCCGCCCCCAGCCGTTGGAAGGTGAGCTTTGCCAATAAATCGGTTTTTGTGCAGAAACAGAATCTAAAGTCTGTGGAATGATTTCCCTGAAAACTTTCACATAATCGTTCCATACTTTCGCGCTGTCCTGTTTACTGTAATTCAGTTGTTTTTGCCAGCCCCAGTTGTGCCAACCTTCATCATTTTCATTATTTCCGCACCAAATTGCCAAGCTTGCATGATTTTGCAGACGTTTGGTTTGGTCGATAACTTCCTGTTTTACATTTTCTAAAAAGTCTTTATCACCGGGATACATCGCGCAGGCAAACATGAAATCCTGCCAAATCAAGATTCCGTTTCTGTCGGCTTCGTCATAAAATTCATCATCGGGATACACGCCTCCTCCCCAAATTCGCAGCATATTCATATTGGCAAACTTCGCTTCCTCCATCCATTTTTTATAAATGTTCTTATCTGCGGATGGCACAAAATGCTTTGGTGGAATCACATTTGCCCCTTTTGCGTAAACCGGAATTCCATTGACTTTAAAATAAAAACTTTTTCCCGTTTCATCGGGTTCCTCAACGAGTTCAATCTTTCGTAAACCAATATTTAAAGACTTCTGATCAAGAATTGTATTGTTCGAATTTAAACTGATGGTAAAAGGATAGAGGTGCGGTTCTCCAAATCCATTGGGATACCACAGTTTTGGCTGATTGATTTTAATAACATTTGAAATCGAATTTAAACCTTCTTTCACCTGAACTGTGAAAGTCTTTTCATTGATTTTAATATCATAAAATTGGGGTTTGTCAGCCCTGATTTCAGAAATGAATTTAATGCTCGCAGAATTTTCATTAAGCTCGTGAGTGAAAGAAATATTTTCGATTTTGGCAGCATTCCACATTTCCAGAACAACCGGTTTCCAGATTCCGGCGGTTACATAACGCGGCCCCCAATCCCAACCGAAATGGTGCTGGGCTTTTCTCACAAAAACTCTTTCATTTTCAGGCAGTCTATAAGGAAGTTGTGAGGCAAGCTGTTTTCCTTTAGCAGAAGCTGAATGGGAAAATATTTTCAGTTCGTTATTGCCTGATTTCAGGTGAGGTTTTACATCAATCTCCCAGGTTCGGAACATATTATTGGCTGAAAGTATTTTTTTTCCATTAAGAAATACATCAGCAAAAGTATCAAGGCCGTAGAAAATGAGATTGAGATTGGAATGTTTTAATTCTTTTTCTGAAACTAAAAAATCGGTTTTATAGATCCAGTTTTTGTTTTCAATCCATTGAAGTTTCTGTTCATTATCGCCAAAAAAAGGATCTGGAATAAGTTTATTATTGAATAAATCGGTATGAACCGTTCCCGGAACTGTGGCTTTTAGAAGTTCGTTTTTTCCTTCTTGTGTGAAGGTCCATTTTTCATTGCTTAAATCTCTTTTTAGGATTTGCGATATAAGAATTTGAGAGCTAAATAGTAGAAAGGAGATGATGATTTTTTTCAACATAATCATTGGTCTTCTGCGAAGTTTCGTGCTTTAATTATTATTGAAATTCTTTGCTTAGATTCTTTCAGAATGACAAGACTTGAACTTTATCTGCTCTGATCTTTTACATACACCATTTTGTCATTCCGCAGGAATCTATACTTCTTTTTTCAAAAGTACGGCAATAATTTTTTTAACCGTAAAAATCTCGAAATAGATGGTTCAAAAACTCCAGGTTAGGATTAGCACTTCTAATTAAATTTAATTTTTTTATTCTCGTCAAATTTTTTATTTCTTTTTCACGTTCAATAGCTTTCTGTATCCATTCAAACTTTTCATAATAAATTAAATAGGAAACATTATATCGTGCAGTGAAACTATCAGGATTTACTTTCGATTGATGTTGAAGCAATCTGTTATGAAGGTTATTAGTAACTCCCGTATAAAGTACATTTCTTCTTTTATTTGTTAAAATATAGACGTAATATCTGTGATATCCAGTTCCATACTCCATCATATAAATTTAATCTAAAGTCGCTTTTTCATTCTCTTTATTTCATCCTCATTCGCAAAACTTTCATAAGCCGGAATTGCAGAAGAGTGAAAATGCGTACCATTCGTATATGTTTTCAGTTCTTCAATATTATCAGTGCGCACGCCGCCGCCAATCAGAATATCAATCTTATCTGAATATTTTTCAACCAGTTCTTTTAGTTTCTGTTTTCCTTTGGTTGCTTTTTCTGCGCCGCCGGAAGTCAGTACTGCCTTGAAACCGATTTCAATGAGTTTGCTAATGGCTACATCCAAATCAGGAGTTCGGTCGAAAGCCCGGTGAAAAGTACACGGAATTTCTCCGGCAAGCTCCACTAATTCCCGGTTGCGTTCCACATCTATCGTATTGCCGTGATTCAGAATGCCGAAAACAAAACCATCAGCGCCGGCATTTTTGAACTCAATGATGCTTTTCTTCATCTGCAGAAAATCCAGATCGGAGTAAAAAAAATCGCCGCCTTTCGGACGGATCATTACATAGATTGGTTTCTTGTAAATATTATTCAGATACCGGAATTCATCAATATTGGGTGTTGTGCCTCCCAAATGCTGCTCAGCACAAAACTCAATTCTGTCAGCAACAGAGCGAAGGGCAGTTTCTGCCGAGGTGATTTCAAAACATGCTATTTCAAGTAGGTTTTCCATTTTAGTTTTATATTTTATTTACAATTCGATGAATACCGTCTCTTAATAATTCGGAATGAAAGTTAATCAATAATCCCAATTTTAAATTACAAAGTTTTAAATAAGTTAACACTTGAGGAAAACAAATTGGATGTATCTCTGCAACTGCTTTTACTTCAATAATAACTTTATCATTCACTAATAAATACAATCGGTAAGCATTTTCAATATTTAAATCTTTATGTTGTAAAGGCATATTTTTCTACTGTTTTACATCAAATCCATTTGAGCGTAACTCGTAAGCCAATATGTTTTCATAGGCAGATTCCAATAACCCGGGCCATATTTCCTGTGAATCTCCAGTGAAATTCCAATGATTTTATATGAAATTTGGTTTTCATCCATTTCTAATATCTTAATGAGTAGTTTTTTTAATGCAAAGGTTAAATCTACTGTTCTTCTATTTTAAGTGAGCAAAGTATAATGAACAAGTTGATTTTATGAAGCGTGTGTTTTTCAGTTCGCCTGCGAATTGTCTTTGCTTCTTGATTGTTTTCTAAAAACTAATAAATCTATGTGTTTTATAATTCCAAAATTCTTGCTTGAGCCTATTTTTTCTAAACGCAAAGTTGAATATTGCTGTTCTTCTATTTTAAGTGAGCAAAGTATAATCAACAAGTTGATTTATTAAGCGTGTGCTTTTTAATTCGCCTGCGAATTGTCTTTGCCTCCTGAATGTTTTCCAAAAGTTAATAAATCTTTGCGTTTTATAACTTTTGATAGAGTCTTTTTTCTTTACAAGCAAAGTTGAATTTTTCTGTTTTATTTTTTAAGTAAGCAAAGTATAATGAACGAGTTGATTATTTTAAGCGTATGCTTTTCAATTCGCCTGCGGATTCTTTGCTTCCTAAAAATTTTTATAAGTAATTAAATCTTTGCGTTTAAAAAATAATTTCATTAAAATTACAATAAAGAATCCGAATCAATCAGCACATTTTGTTTCTCATCGTGCACGGCATAATTGAAGCCTTTTTGTAAGCAAAATGCTCCCGTTTCGCCATATTTATTCAGTGCAATAAAACCAATCTGCGTATCCTTTAAACTGCGTTTCTGATTAATGAAATTCTTATGGATGCGTTTTACCGCTACTTCACAAGCTTTTTGTGGAGAATATCCCTGGCGCATCAGTTCCACCACCAAAAAAGTTCCGCATGTTCGGATGACTTCCTCTCCATGGCCGGTTGCTGTGGCAGCACCAACTTCATTATCCACAAAAAGTCCTGCCCCAATAATGGGCGAGTCGCCAACGCGACCGTGCATTTTAAAAGCCATTCCGGAAGTCGTGCAAGCACCAGAGAGATTTCCGTGGGCGTCCAAAGCAATCATTCCGATAGTGTCGTGGTTTTCAATGTTCACAACGGGTTTATATTCTGAGTTTTTCAACCATTCTTTCCATTCTTTTTCGCTTTCTTCGGTCAAGAGATTTATTTTTTCAAACCCTTGGGAAAGTGCGAATTGAAGTGCACCGTCGCCAACCAACATCACGTGTGGTGTTTTTTCCATTACAGCTCTTGCGACTGAAATCGGATTTTTGATATGTTCCAAAGCAGCAACAGAGCCAATATTGGCTTTTTCGTCCATAATGCAGGCATCCAAAGTTACGCGCCCGTCTCTGTCGGGTCTTCCGCCATAACCTACGCTTCGTTCTGCCGGATCGTTTTCAACCAGTCTCACTCCCTTTTCTACGGCATCCAATGCTTTTCCTCCAGTGGACAGAGTTCTCCACGCCTCGGCGTTGGCTTCAATTCCGAAACGCCAAGTCGAAAGTACCACCGGTTTTCTGGTTTTTGCAGGTGCAATATATTTTTTCTCTGTTGCAGAAACACACGAGCTTAATACGGTTCCAACTCCGGCGAGCGCTGATAATTTTAGGAATTTTCTTCTGTTTTGCATAGTTTGGTTTCTTGTTTCTGTTATTTGTTAACGCAAGATTAGGCAAAGATTTTTTTTTGATAATTAAGCTGAATGTTTCTAAGACAAACAAAGGCGCTATCGCTTATTTACAAAGTGCTATTTTTTTATTGAGCTTCGGTCTTTGGGCTTCCATCTTTTCTCTAATTCAATGAAATTTCATCAATAAACAGCCAGGAAATATGTCCGGCACCATCAAAACCATCGGGAATGATTCCGGCGTTTTCGACCTCAACAAACACTTTCTTGGTTGTGGTTTTTGGAAATTTTAATTCCATAATTCCATTTTTGGCGACGATTTCTTCTCTACTGATCTCATAAACTTTTCCGTTTTCTGGAATTGTTAATTTCACCTTTTTCGGCAGGTGGATCCAACTTGAATTGGCATTAATAAAATTGATTTTCAAATTTGAAATTTCATTTTTCTCAGGAAAGTCAATAGTTGCTTTCGCATCGCTTAAAAAGCCAAGCCAATCCTTTCCGAATTTCCCGGGATCTCCTCTCATTCCGTCAATCAGAGTTTCTGCACCAATTCCGAAATAGCGTTCATTCGGCATTTTCTCCAGGGTTATTTTTGTTCCGGTTGATTTTGATACATAGAATTTTTGCTCCATCACTTTGCTCTTCATCTCGCCATTTTCAAAATAAGCCGCCTTTATCGTTTTGCTTTTATTGATTGGAATTGCTGACTGATATTTTTGAGAATCGGTCGTTGGTGTACTTCCGTCCTCTGTGAAATAAATTCCTTCTTTTCCTTTAAAACCATTTAATGAAAACAATATTTTATCCTTACCGTTATTGGCGATTTCTCCTTTTGAACTAACATTAAACAGTGAACGGCTGTAATTCACCCCAAGTTTGTCCAGTATTTTCTGATGTTCAAACACGCGACTCCGGAATTCAGGATAGTTTTCTGCTTTTGCAGTTCCCCAACCAACTTCCGAAAGTGCCATTAATCTTGGGAAAAGCATATATTCAACATGTGGAAAATCGAGGATGTATTCTGTCCAGAGATTGGCTTGTGGACCAAGGATATACTGATGTTCTTCAGGTTTTAATTCCGCAGGAATCGGATTGAAACCATAAACTTTTTCCAGAGTTGTAAATCCACCAAAAGCAATCGGTTCGTTCTTCGGATCTCCCTGATAATGATCGAAATACATATGGCTTCCCGGCGTCATTACGGCGTGATTTCCATTTCGTGCGGCTGCAATTCCTCCTTCGGTGCCACGCCAACTCATCACGGTGGCATTTGGTGCGAGACCGCCTTCAAGAATTTCGTCCCAACCAATAATATTTCGTCCTTTAGAATTCGCGAATTTTTCAATTCTCTTAATGAAATAACTTTGCAGTTCGTGCTCATCTTTCAGTCCTTCTTTTTTAATGAGTGCCTGACAATGTGCACATTCTTTCCATCTTGTTTTCGGGGCTTCATCTCCGCCGATATGAATTATTTTTGATGGAAAAAGTTCCATTACTTCAGTCAGAACGTCTTCTAAAAATGCAAAAGTTTCTTCTTTCGGACAGAAAATATCGTCGAAAACACCCCATTTTTTCTCTACTTCAATCTGTTTTCCGGTACAGGAAAGCCAAGGATAAGCACTGATTGCCGCAACAGCGTGCCCCGGCATTTCGATTTCAGGAACAATATTCATGTGTCGTTCGGCAGCATATTTTACCACTTCACGAATATCGTCTTGCGTATAAAAACCGCCATAACGTTCATTGTCAAAGCGCATTTCGGCATAATGACCCAGCATCGAACCGTTTCTCCAGCCACCAATTTCCGTGAGTTTCGGATATTTTTTAATTTCAATTCTCCATCCCTGATCATCGGTTAGGTGCCAATGAAAAGTGTTGATTTTGTACATCGCGAGATAATCGATGTATTTTTTTACTTCATCTTTTGTGAAAAAATGTCGGCAAACATCCAAATGCATTCCGCGCCAATCGAATTTGGGATAATCTTTAACCGTCATCAACGGAATTTTTCCTGAATTTTTATATTCATTTAAAATTTGGTTCAGCGTGTTGATGGCGTAAAACTTTCCTGTATCGCTGTTCGAAGAAATAATGATTTCATTTTTTCTGATTTGAATGGTGTTGAAATCCGGATGTCTTTCACCGGTTTTGGGAGGTAAAATGCCAAAAGAAATATGGCTTGATTTTCTTTTTGATTTAATGAAATTGCTCTTAGAATAATTGAACAGATTTAATTCAGATAAAATTTTATCAGAGTCAAAATTCTCAATATTTACTGTAAAATCCTTTGGGATTTCAAAGAAACCGTCTTTAATTTCAATGTTTTGCGGTTTTGGAATGATGGTGTTTTGTGAAAAAGCTGTTGCGAAAATCAGGAGACAAAGAGTGAGCAGTCTGTATTTCATTGTTTCGATTTAAGATTTACTAATTTAATGAAATTTCTTTATCAGTCTTTGTGTTTCGAATGACTCAAATATTGTCTATTTTTGTAAGAATTAGAAATGTAAAAATGCAGACTACAGACACTGTTTTAATGATTGAGCCGATTGCATTTGGCTAAAATGCGCAAACCGCGGAAAATAACTACTTTCAGGTGAATTCTGAGAATTCCAATACTCAGGAAAAAGCGCTTCAGGAATTCAATGCTTTTGTTGAAAAACTGAGATCAAAAGGAATCAACGTGATTACCGTGAAAGATACTTTGGAACCGCACACGCCGGACTCTATTTTTCCCAATAACTGGGTGAGTTTTGGCAGTGACGGAAAGGTTTTCCTTTACCCGATGTTCGCGCCAAACCGCAGAGATGAGCGTAGAAATGAAGTTTTGGAAGAGGTGAAAAATGCAGGTTTTGAAATCAGCGAAGTGGATGATATTTCACATTACGAAAACGAAGAACTGTTTCTTGAAGGAACCGGAAGCATGATTTTTGACCACGATTATAAGATTGCTTATGGCTCGGTTTCGCTTCGTTTGGCTGAAGAGCTTTTCAGAAAATTCTGTGAAAAAATTGGTTATGAGTCCGTGGTGTTTCACTCTTACCAAACTGCCGGAACAGACCGTCTTCCGATTTACCACACCAACGTGATGATGTGCGTTGCAGATAAATTCGTGGTGATCTGTCTGGATTGTATTGATGATGAAATGGAGCGCGAAAAAGTGCAGGAAGTCATCAAATCAACTGAAAAGGAACTCATTGAAATTACCGAAGAACAGATGCAGCAGTTTGCCGGAAATATGCTTCAGGTTCACAATTCCGAAGGTAAAACATTTTTGGTGATGAGCGAAACGGCTTATAATTCGTTAACGAAAGAACAGATTTCGAACATTGAAAAGTACTCCGAAATTATTTATGCGGATTTAAATACGATTGAAACTAACGGCGGCGGAAGTGCGAGATGTATGCTTGCTGAAGTTTTTCTGCCAAAAAAATAGTATTGTTTACACAATCAAAATTTCGGAACGCGCCAACAGGTGCGTTCTTTTTTTTATTAAATCCGAATTTCACAATAACGACTAAATTCTTTCTGTTTTAGAAAGTTTTTTTATTTTAGCAAAAACAAGTGTGCTTTCCGGTTTCTTTTGGTTGGTTCTGCATACTTTTTCCTGAATTTATAAATCACACTTTCATTAAATGAATAAACCGACGCCTACGCAAAAGACGCCAAAGAAGAATTTATTTTCCAGATTCCTGGATTTTGTTGAATGGATGGGTAATCTGCTTCCTCATCCCGTAACGCTGTTTGCTATTTTCACCTTGGGGGTGGTTTTGCTGAGCGGTTTTGCTGAATGGTTGGATTGGAGCGCCAAAGATCCACGGCCGGAAGGGGCACGGGGAAGATCACCAAGCGGAATTATAGAACCCATAAGTTTGATGAACGCTGAAGGATTCCGGAGAATAGTTACCAATTTGGTACCTAATTTTACAGGATTTGCGCCTTTGGGCGTGGTATTGGTTGCGTTGTTGGGTGTTGGTGTTGCGGAGCGGTCCGGCTTGA
>CAZPQV010000028.1:0-14932 GCA_964588705.1 uncultured Chryseobacterium sp. | reverse complement strand
CCGCGGCTTCGTGTTGAAAGCTTCGTCATTCAAGCAAAAACCTGCAGGGACTGGAATTGGCAGAATTCTGATGAAGCCAGTAAATTTTATGCTTAATCCGAAAAATTTGGTTACAGTCGTCATCTGCTTTGCAGCGGTGATGTCGAACACAGCTTCCGAAATGGGATATGTAGTATTGATTCCTTTGGCAGCAGTTATTTTTCATTCGATGGGGCGGCATCCTTTGGCCGGTCTTGCGTGCGCCTTTGCCTGTGTTTCCGGTGGATACAGTGCCAACCTTCTTATTGGAACTATTGATCCGTTACTTGCTGGACTTACGCAGGAAGCAGCCAATATTATTGACCCTGATTATGAGGTACATGCCGCCGTCAACTGGTACTTTATGTCAGTGAGTACATTTCTTATTACTGCCGTTGGAGCGTTTGTGACCTTGTATATTGTTGAACCTAAGTTGGGAAAATATAACGTTTCTGAGGCTTCGGAAAATCTGGATGATCAGTCTTTGATGACACCACTTACCAAACTTGAAATTAAAGGTTTAAAGTACACCGGCGTCGTCCTGCTCCTGATGATGATTCTGGTGTCCTTTACCATTGTTCCGGAGAATGGAATTCTAAGAAATCCTGAGACCGGCGATGTGTTAAACTCTCCATTTTTCAAAGGAATTGTGACATTTATTTTCGTGTTTTTCTTTATTCCCGGAGTGGTTTATGGTAGAGTAACCGGCAGTATGAAAGGTGAAAAAAGTATTATTGACGGAATGGCAAAAGCGATGTCAACCCTCGGTCTTTACATTGTAATCGTATTTTTTGCAGCTCAGTTTGTCGCTTTCTTTGGCTGGAGTAATTTAGGACAAATTTTTGCCGTAAAAGGTTCTGAATTCCTCACGGAAATTGGCTTTACAGGACCGGAAGTTTTTCTAGGATTTATTATCATATCTGCCATGGTAAATCTTTCATTAGGTTCTGCTTCGGCGCAATGGGCGGTAACGGCTCCTATTTTTGTACCGATGCTGATGTATATTGGTTACAGCCCGGAAGTAATACAGACGGCTTACCGTATCGGAGATTCGGTCACCAATATTATCACGCCGATGATGAGTTATTTCGGATTAATTCTGGCTTTTGCAACCAAGTACAAGAAAGATTTGGGTATTGGAACCATCATCAGTATGATGCTGCCTTACAGTATTCTGTTTTTTATCGGTTGGATTATTTTGTTCTATGTTTGGGTGTTTTTCTTACAGTTACCTGTTGGTCCTGGTTCTCCAACGTATTACATTTTTGAAGCGGTAAAATAATACAGTTTTAAAATAAAAAAATTCACCGAGATTTTCGGTGACTATTTTTTGATTCTGTTTTTAATATTAGTTTCCTGTTCTTGATTTAATATCACTGCTGGCTTCATTAATTTCTCGAACTTTTTTCACTTTTTTGTTTCCAAAATTATACGTTACGGAAAACTCTACAGATCTGCTGTATTGGTCATTCATCACATAGTTGTAGTTGCCATTACTTTGGGTGTTTTCAAGTTTTACGACATTGGTTCCAAGTAAATCCTTTCCTTGTAAGTTGAAAGTCCAGTCAATCCATATTTTTCTGATTCCCAAATCCAAACTTGAAATTGGTTCGAGAACGCCAATGTTTAAAATTTGAGAACCTACATAAAAATAATTCACAATTAGAAATAAATCTTTTTTCGGCGAAACCCTAATATTGTTATTGGTTTTAAAAACAAATGAAGTCGTTCTGGTATCGATTAAAAAAGGATTGAACTTATCTCCGGTAATAGGATCTGTATCAAAATAGCCTTTAATATGATTAATCTGAAATCCAATATTCGAATTGGTTGTTAGAATTCCTTTGAAAAGACTTTTTTGAGTTCCCAAATATACATTTGCAGTTTGCTTATCACCAAAATTCGTGCGGATATATCTCAGTTCTTCATCGTTTTGAAGAGGAATTTGTGAGTAATCATCCGTCTGCAAGGTATGGTTCAGAATAAGAAGGTATGCGTGCTTATACATATAAGTCAACTGATACGTGTACACGTCGGAAGCCTTTACAAATGGATTGTTTTGACATAATTTGTGGGAGTGATATAAATTCTCACAGGATTTATTTCCCAAAAAGAAGGTCTTCTTATCCTGCTGGAAAATGTATAGGAGATATTATTGGTTTTATTGAGATCGTAACTCAAACTTGCATATGGAAGCAGATTATTAAACTTGCGGTTGATGGTTTCATCGGAATCAAGAATTCTTCCTTCGGAATTTGAGGTTTCGAATCTGGTTCCAATTTTTCCTGAAAACTTATCTGAGAATTTGTTTTCTAAAGTAGCATATACTCCTGATATTTTTTCGTTGTAAACAAAATGATTACTTTGGTTATAATCCTTAATGAACTTGCCAGAATTTAAATCGAGATTTTCAAGATAGGTGTCATTATCGGTATCAGTTACAGAGACGTTTGCTCCAATTGCAATGCTGAAATTTTTTCAAAAAAAATAATTATTCTTCGCGATCGAAACGTGCCAGACTTTTATCGATCCAAATCGTGGCAAAAGGAAAGAATGCGGCGATGAGGGCGAAAACAAAATCTTCGTCGTCCCAATTGAAGATTTTTTTTGCAGGCAAAATTAAAAGTAAATAAAGTGTGAAAAATAAACCATGGATATTTCCCATGATGATGATGTAAATGGTTGGCAGAAGTTCATCGCGCTCGTAGCGGATCCAGATCATTGCAGAGAACAGCAGACACCATGAAACGGCTTCTAAAACGCAAACTTTCTTAAACCATTTAATGATTTTTTCTTCTCCGTGTTTTGCAATAAATTTATCTACAATTTCCATTAACTTGTTTCTTGTTGCTATATAATGAACTCCGTGCTTCGGACTTCCAACTTCGCGCTTATTTATAAAACGAACTTCCATCTAGATACTCAAAAACTTCAGGCGGAAGCATTGGGCGGACATTTTTTCCCTGCTTAATCATCTCCCGGATTTCCGTAGCTGAAAGTTCAATCATCGGGGCCTTTATCAGACTGATATTTTCATGCTGCAGATATTCGTGGTCTTCTTTTTCGCCTTCAAAAATCCTTGGATAAACGATAATCTGATAATTGTTAATCAACGTTTCAGAATTTTTCCATTTGTCAAGACTCTTCAAATTGTCTTCACCCATAATCAGTGCAAAAGAATAATCCGGATATTTTTCGTGAAGATAAGTGAGCGTATCAATCGTATAACTCGGTTTTGGCAAAGAAAATTCGATATTTGAGGCGCGCATTTTCGGATAGTTTTTCACCGCCAGCTGCACCATATCCAAACGGTTACTGTCCTTAAGCAAAGATTTTTTCTCCTTGAAAGGATTCTGCGGACTCACCACAAACCACAATTCATCCATATCCGAATTTTCAAGGATATAGTTTGCTAAAATCAGATGCCCAATATGAATAGGATTGAACGAACCGAAAAAAAGACCGATTTTTTTCATTTTTGCTACGAGATACGAGATGCGGGTTTCGAGTTAATCTTCAGACTTCGGACTTCTGTCTTCCGGCTCTTTAAATTTTACGTCTCTTATATTCAGATAATACGTCACATTTCCTTTCCAGTGGTTTTCTTCGGCTGTGAAAGCGATATCAAAAGTTTTATTCTTGAAGTCATCAAAATGTTTCCCTAATTTGAATCCTACACATTCGATATTTCGGTTGTTTGACGGATTGTGCAAATAGAATTTGATGTGATTTCCGTCTTTACCCATTTGTTTCACATAGCCCGAAACATTCTGGTTTTTCAGGACCAAAATCGGTTTCATATTTTGAGGTCCGAAAGGCGCCAGTTTTCTGTGGAAATTGAAAAATTCTTTGTTGAGGTTTTCAATTTCAATTTCAGAATCTATCGTTATGGAAGGCTCTCTTTGATGCTCCTGAATTTTAGCAGCTACCACTTCTTCAAATTTTTTCTTGAATGCTTCAAAACGGTCTTTCTCCATAGAAAGTCCTGCAGCAGCGGGGTGTCCACCGAATTTTGTGAAATATTCCGAGCACAGTTCAAGAGCTTCGTGAACATCAAAATCGGAAACCGAACGTGCCGAAGCCACGAGTTCTCCATTATTTCCGTTTGTGAAAACCAAAGTAGGTTTATAATAAGTCTCCGTCAATCTTGAGGCAACGATTCCAATGACACCTTTATTCCATTCAGGGCCATAAACGACCGTTGTCGCATTCTGAACCTGATTTGTAGTCACTACCTGTTCCAACGCTTCGGTGGTACTTGTAAGATCGAGTTCTCTACGCGAATCGTTTAGGTCAACAATATTATCTACAATCTGATGTGCGTGTCTCAGGTTATCAGAAACCATCAGTTCAACAGCAGCTTTACCATGTGAAATTCTTCCCGCCGCATTGATTTTCGGAGCAATTTCAAAGACAATGTTTGAAATTTCGTAAGTCGCCAATTTATCTTCTGGAATCAGAAGTCTTAGACCGAGATTTCTAGTTTTTCTTAAAGTCTTAAGTCCCATTTTTGCCAAAACTCTGTTTTCACCGGTCATCGAAACGATGTCTGCGGCAATCGAAATAGCCAGTAAATCAGTGAGTTCGTAGAGTTCGGCATCAGGAATTTTATAAATCGTATTCAGTCCCTGGCAAAGTTTAAATCCAACACCACAACCTGAAAGTTCTTTGAAAGGGTAGCGGCAGTCATTTCTTTTTGGGTCTAAAACGGCAACCGCATTTGGGATTTCATCTCCTGGCAAATGGTGATCGCAAATGATGAATTCAATCCCTAAAGAATTGGCATAATCGATCTTATCCAAAGCTTTAATTCCACAGTCGAGAGCGATGATTAATGAAAAATCATTTTCTTTTGCAAAATCAATTCCCTCCTTTGAAATTCCGTATCCTTCACTGTTTCTGTCGGGAATATAAAAATCGAGATATTTCTTTTCAACGATTTTACTCAAATAGAGATACATCAGTGCAACGGCAGTAGTTCCATCAACATCATAATCTCCGTAAACCAATATTTTTTCGCCATTTTCGATGGCTGTTGCAATGCGTTCCACGGCTTTCTGCATATCTGCCATCAGGAACGGACTGTGTATATCTTCAACTTTTGGTTTGAAAAATTCTCTTGCCTTTTGGTAATTATCAATACCACGGAGCACCAGGATTTTGGATTCCAATGTTCCAAAACCAAGCGATGTGCTTAGGCCGTCTACTACGTCTTCATCAGGTTCGGGCTTGTAAATCCACTTTTGTTTCATAATGTCACAAATTTACGGAAAATTATATTCTTAGATTATGTAAAATGGTTCAACCGATTTATTTTAACTATAATTAAGAGAATAGAAATTTTCTTTTTCCTGTTATCTAAAAATTGCAAATTCAGAATCTAAAAAAACAAAAAGAGTGGCTTATAAAAACCACTCTTCGAATATTTTTGTTACTTAATTTCTTAAGAAAGAGCAACTCTTACAAATCCAACCACTTTAAGATCTCCGTTTACAGATTTTACGTAATCTGCTACAGATTGGTTACCGTCTTTAATGTAAGCCTGGTGTACCAAAGTGTTTTCTTTGTAGAATTTCTGCATTTTTCCTTTAAGGATGTTATCGATGATGTTTGCAGGTTTTCCTTCTTTTACAAGAAGTTCTCTTTCAATTTCAAGTTCTTTATCGATAGTGTCCTGAGAAACTTTAGTTTCATCAAGAGCGATTGGGTTCATCGCTGCAACCTGCATTGATACAGATTTTGCTACTTCTTCTGCACCTGCAACATTATCTGAAAGTGAAGTAATCGCTGCAATTTTGTTTCCGGCGTGGATGTAAGAACCAAGGAAAGGACCTTCGATTGCTTCGAAAGAACCGATTTCAAGTTTTTCACCTGTTACACCAGTCTGCTCGATTAGTTTTTCAGAAACAGGAAGACCTTTGTAATCTGCTGCAAGGAATTCTTCTTTAGTTTTTCCTAAAGCCAGTTCTGCAAGTTCGTGAGCCATAGTTACGAAATCTTCGTTTTTCGCTACGAAGTCAGTTTCGCAGTTAAGAGCGATAATTACACCTTTAGTGTTGTCGCTGTTTACTTTTGCGATTACTGCACCTTCTGTAGATTCTCTGTCAGCTCTGTTTGCTGCTACTTTCTGTCCTTTTTTTCTAAGGATTTCAATCGCTTTTTCGAAATCTCCTTCCGCTTCTACTAGAGCTTTTTTGCAGTCCATCATTCCTGCACCTGTTGTGTTTCTTAGCTTTGCTACGTCAGCTGCTACCGGTGTATACATATTATTTATTTTTTATATTTAGGGTTAAAGTCGCTCTGTTTTTGAGCGTTGCAAAGATAAAAAAAATTCAGTAAACTAAAAAGACGGATTTAACGTTTAATAAGTATCAAAATCAAACACAAAACATTCACATTGAGATGAAAAAAATCTTCTATCTGCTATTCTTTTTTTGTTCTTTAATATTATCTGCACAGAATTATACGGTTGCTCAGGTAGAGAAAACTACGGATATGAAAGTAGTTGCAGCTTTTATAAAAGCCAATCCAAATCACCCGAAAACCCCGGAATTTAAAAGGAAACTTTTTGCGATGTTAAATGGTGATAATGCTGCAGTTGCAAAACCAAAAGTGGAACCGATCAGTAAGCCAAAAATGGCTGCAACGGTAAGAAAAGATGTGAGAAAAGACGGCGAAGTAAGTGCTGAAAATAAAAAAACTGCTGAAATACTTACCCATTTGCTTAATAATGATCCGAGCAGAAGAGAAGCGTTTTTACAGATTAAAAATCTATCGAACTGTAACCTTATTGTGAAAATAGCCGGTAAGAAATTCTATAATCTGACCGTTCCTGCAAGAAATGATAATTATATTTTGGTGGATAAAGGAACTTACACCATTACAACTTCGGTTTGTGATGCAAAATATTCCTCTGTAAAGAATGTCGATAAAGATTTGGTATTATCTCTTAATGCCAGAAAAAAATAAAAAATGCCGCAATTTGCGGCATTTGTATTTAGATATTTAAGTTTTATCCTTTAAATTCTCCCATTGCAATAAATTTCTCCTGACGCTGTTCCATAAGCTCTTTTCCGGAAAATTTACTGAATGCTTTGATGTTGTGAAGAATTGAAGTTTTTACATTTTCATACGCAACTTCAGGCTCGTATTGTGCTCCACCAAGTGGTTCTTCGATAATGCCGTCAATCAGTTTGTTTTTCAGCATATCTTTTGGAGTCAGTTTCAAAGCGTTTGCGGCATCTTCTTTATGATCCCAGTTTCTCCAAAGAATTGAAGAGCAGCTTTCAGGTGCAATTACCGAATACCAAGTGTACTGAAGCATATAAACTTTATTGCCTACACCAATTCCCAAAGCACCACCACTTGCACCTTCACCAATAATGTAAGTAAAGATTGGAGTTTTTAGCTGAACCATTTCAAAAATATTTTTTGCAATAGCTTCTCCCTGGCCTCTTTCTTCGGCTTCCAGTCCCGGATATGCACCAGGCGTATCAAGGAATGTAATCACAGGAATTCTGAATTTTTCAGCAAGCTTCATCAGTCTCAAAGCTTTTCTGTAACCTTCAGGATTTGGCATTCCGAAACGGCGTTGCTGTCTTTCTTTGGTGGTCCTTCCTTTCTGAGTTCCAATGAGCATTACATTGTTTCCGTTGATTTTTGCCAAACCGCCAACCATAGCATGGTCATCAGCAAAAGAACGGTCGCCGTGAAGCTCCAGGAAACTTCCTTTATCTACAATTCCATTAATAAAATCTAAAGTATAAGGACGCTCCGGATGTCTCGATAACTGAACCGTCTGCCAAGGTGTAAGATTTCCGTAGATTTCTTTCTTCTTTTCGATAATCTTGTCCTCAATTTGGCTGCACGCAAGCTTCACATCTACACCGCTTTCTTCACCAACAAGGGAACACGCGTTATATTGGTCTACAAGCTCTTTTATAGGAAGTTCAAAATTTAAATACTGCATTTTCCTTTGAAATTTATCCTTCAAATTTATGAAATAATCGGGAGATACTAAATAATATTATTCACTGCATTTTTTATTCTCGAAACACTTTCCTGTTTTCCAAGAATTTCTAAAATATCGGGAACGTCCGGGCCTTTAAGTTCTCCAACCAGTGCTAAACGAAGAGGCATCATCACTTTTCCCATTCCTAAGCCTTTTCCTTCCGCAAAGTCGTGGATGAGTTGCTTTAAGAAATCTCTTTCAAAAAGTTCAATGGAATCAAGCGTTTCGGCTAAATCATTCATTACAGTTGAAGTTTCAGCATTCCAAGCTTTCTTTGTTGCTTTTTCGTCGTAAGAATTTGGCTTTTCGAAAAAGAACTTCCCGTTGTTGTAAATGTCTTTTACGAAAGTGGCTCTTTCCTTCATGGCTTCCACGATTTTCAGAAGTGTTTCATCGGATAGATTGGATTCTTTTACAGACTGAATATTTTTCAGATGATCCAGAATTTCATCATCCGTTTTCATCTGAAGATACTGATGGTTGAACCATTCTGCTTTCTCTTTACTGAATCTTGCTCCTGCTTTATGAACTTTATAAAGGTCGAATTCTTTTGCCATATCATCCAAAGACAAAATTTCTTTGTCATCTGCCGGCGACCATCCCAAAAGTGCCAAGAAGTTGATAAAAGCATCCGGGAAATAACCTTCTTCTCTATAACCTTTTGAAACAGAACCGGTTTCAGGATCAGTAAAATTCAGTGGAAATACGGGAAATCCGAATTTGTCACCGTCTCTTTTGCTGAGTTTTCCTTTGCCTTCAGGTTTTAGAATTAAAGAAAGGTGTGCAAATTGTGGCGCATTCCAGTTCATGGCTTCATATAATAAAACGTGAAGTCCTAAAGAAGGCAGCCATTCTTCACCACGGATTACGTGAGAAATCTCCATTTCATGGTCATCAATGATGTTCGCGAAATGGTACGTTGGCATTCCATCGTTTTTTACCAAAACTTTATCGTCCAGAGTATTGGTGTTTACAGAGAATGTTCCGCGGATGATATCTTCAAGTGTAAGAATCCTGTCCACAGGCATTTTAAACCTTACTACGTAAGGAACATTATCGTCAATCAGTTGCTGAACTTCCTCAGGAGAAAGCGTCAAACTGTTTTTCAGTCTGGTTCTTGTAAAGTAATTATAAGCGAAAACTTCACCTTTTTCTTCATACTCTTTACGGATTTCATCCAGTTCTTCGGGTGTGTCGAAAGCGATGTATGCATAATCTGTTTTAAGAATCTGCTCCGTATATTTATCGTAGATGTGGCGTCTTTCACTTTGTCTGTAAGGGCCGTAGTTTCCGCCGTGTTTCGGGCTTTCGTCGGGAATCAGTCCGCACCATTCCAAGGCTTCAAGTATATATTCTTCGGCACCTTCTACATATCTTGCGGTATCGGTATCTTCAATCCTCAACACAAAATCGCCTCCCTGATTTTTCGCAAAAAGATAATCATATAATGCCGTCCTTACACCTCCCAAATGCAAAGGACCAGTCGGACTTGGCGCAAAACGCACTCTTACTTTACTCATAATTATAGATTGAGTTGCAAATTTAAGAATTATAGATTTTAAAATTTTAGTTAGTTTTGCATAAATTTTCAATATTAATGTTAGAAATTGGCGAAAGACCTTGGGGAAAATATTATGTGCTTCAGGACGAAGAACATTACAAGCTGAAAAGGATTGAAGTAAATCCCGGACAGAGGCTGTCTTACCAATATCACTACAAAAGACAGGAGTTTTGGACGGTGGTTGAAGGCGAGGCGGTTGTAACCCTTGAAGGTGAGGAAATTACGCTAAAATATGGTGAAAGCATCTTTATTCCTCAGGAAGCCAAACACCGGATAGAAAACCGCGGTTCTGAAGTTTTGGCTTTTATCGAAGTGCAAACCGGAACTTATTTCGGTGAGGACGATATTGTAAGAATTCAAGACGATTACAGCAGAGAGTAATGCTAAAAGCTCTGTAAATAACCTTTTTCGCAGGTTGTGATTTTTTCGTCAATCACTTTCTGATAAGCATTGAAATTTTCGTTTTCTTTCGATCTGTCGAAATAATTGTGATGAAGATGAAAACAAACGGCTTTCATTTTCAGTTGTCTCTGTTTGATGCCGATATTGCTTAATCTCGCAGCCAGTTCTATATCTTCGTGTCCCCAACCGCAAATGTCGTTGTTGTAACCGTTTACCTCTATAAAATCTTTTCTCCAAAATGAAAAATTACAACCTTTGAGGTTGTTCGATTTTATTTTATCTTTTCTGAAAAGTGGTGCCAGCAAAGTGTTTCGCGTAGCATTTATTTTATTTTTGATGTTTTGTTGGATGTAGTTCCAATCGATTTTTTGCTTCGCAAGGATGGCTTTTGTGGCTTCCTCATTAATTAAAGCTCTGCTTCCTTTGATGAAAAACCCCGGTTTTTTATCGGAAATATGATCTTCAACAAAATGTTTTTCAAGCAAAATATCGCCGTCTATCTGTATAATATAATCAGCTTCGGTATTGGCAATGGCTTTATTCATAATGATGGTTTTCCGGAAACCGTCATCTTCCTGCCAGAAATGTTTTATCGGGACTTTAGATTTTTCTTTCCAAAGATTAATGAGTTCTTCGGTTTCTTTTTTCGAACCGTCATCAGCAATCAGTATTTCATCGGGAAGTTTGGTCTGAACCTGAACGCTTTCCAAAACAAGATTCAGTGCTTCGGGCCAGTTGTAAGTAGAGATTAATAATGCGGTTTTCATTTTTCAAATTTATAAATTTGTAAGCAATTAAAGTAACGGTATGTTTTCAGAAGCTGATAAAGAACGGAATATAGGTTTTTTAGTAATTGATTATTCCACGGGTGGTGGAGTAGAGCGAGTTACAGCCAATCTGATGCATCAGTTTTACGAAAAAGGATTTCGGAATTTACACTTGGTTTCCTTAAAATCTGATCTTAAATCTCCGGTAATGCATTATCCCGAAGTAAAATCTTTGAAAGTGCTTACTTCTGAGAAAAAGAACTTTGCGAACGAACTTTCCAATTATTTAACCGAAAATAAAATTGAACATCTCATCTTTCAGGGAGATAATATGACCATTGCGTTGGAGGTTTTGAAGGCAGCAAAAATCGGCAAAATAAAAGCATTTCCGCAGTATCACGGTTCTCCTTATGCCTATCTTAAAAAATATCCGGACGCCGGCAAACCTAATTTAGAAAAGATTCTGTTTGCCAAATTGGTTTATCCGTTCAAGAAAAATAAACTCAAAAAATTTATTTCCAATTCTGAACAGGGACTATTTTGCGTGAGCGAAGGTTCTGCTGACGAACTGAAATCGATTTTCAGAAATGATGAGAATATCAAAAAGAAAATAAAAGTAATCCGCAATCCGGTTTTGTTTGCGGACTATAAACGTTCTCCAAAAGAAAAAACTGTGACCTTCGTTTCCCGACTTGAAAGAAAACATAAAAATGCCTTTCTTGCCGTAAAAGCTTGGGTTATAATTGCAAAGAAGTTCCCGGATTGGTCACTGAAAGTTTTAGGTGACGGAAGTTTAAAATCTCAGATGATGGATTTTTGTAAAACACATCAGGTTGAAAATATGGATTTTGCGGGATTTGTATCTGATGTCAATGCTGAACTTGCAAAGAGTTCTGTTTCCTTAAATGTTTCAAATTGCGAAGGGTTTCCAATGGCCGTTGCTGAAGCGATTGTACAGCGCAATGCAATGGTTTCTACGGAGAGTGACGGCGGTGCAAAAGACATGCTGATTCATAATAAAACTGCTTTGGTTTCACCTAAAAATGATGAAAATGCTCTCGCTCAAAATCTTGAAAAATTGATTTTAGATGAAATATTAAGAGAAGAACTTGCAAAAAATGCTGCAGAAAATTTACAGAAAATAACTTCCCAAAATGCTGCAGACCAATGGGTCACTGAATTATTTGGGTAAAGAAATTTCGATTCTGTCCTTTTCCTTAAGGATGTTTTTCAACCAATTTCTGAAAGAATATTTTTCATAAACAACTTCCGGAAGTTTTTGATATTCTGAATTTAAAAACGCTGAAAGATCTTCATCTTCGCCCCAAATAAAGATATTTTGCGGATTGTAAAAATCATAATTCTTTACATTTTTGTTGTTGGTGATGATTTTTTTCTCAAATCCCATTGCCTCAAAAAATCTGAAAGACAGGCCTTTGTGATAGTCTGAAACCAAATCAACCAAAATTTTACTTTGATAGGTATTGATGAGGTTTTCGTAATATGGAACCGATTCTGTAATCTTTTCAAAATCAGAATTCAGATCCGTATTTGATTTATTGTGTGGTAAAAAGATCTTGTAATTTCCTGAAAAACCTTCTTTTTTCAGTTTATTATTGATTTGTTCTAAAACTTCAAGTCTATCTTTTTTGTAAGATCCAAGGTAATAGGCATCGGTTTTAATTTCAGAATCAACAGAACTTTTAATTTTTTCAATATCTGTTTCAAAGAAAAAATTTGGAACGCCTTTCAAATTAGGGAATTCGTGTTTGTATCTTAAATCATTAGGATCGAAAATGCAGAACGTGTCATAATAGGGAATATGATTTTTTACCAGTGGGAAAACATCAAGTCCATCCCACTGATAACCAATCATTAATTCTGATTTTTCATGAATCAATTTTATGAAACTTTCAGGATAAATATCCGATCTGATAATGAGAGCGTAATCTGCTTTTTCACTTTTGCTTAATTTCTCAATAAAGCCCGTTTCAAAAGGTTTAAACTTCAACTTGTGTTTTGAAGTTTTATCCTGCAAAACTGTTTTCCTGAATGTATTTACCAGTTTGTCTTTCAGATTTTTATACTTAAAATCATTGAAAGGGTAGCTCACAGATATGACATGATAGCCATATTCGCGAAGTTTTTCTTCGATATGAAACTCAAGATTGTCCTTGCTTGAAGGACTTCCGAAAATGATGGTTTTCAAGAAAAATTATTTCTTAAACTCAAGAATGGTTTTCTCCAAAATGGCAACACATTCCATCAGTTGTTCTTCTGAGATTACCAACGGAGGTGCCAAACGAATAATGTTTCCGTGTGTTGGTTTTGCCAAAAGTCCATTTTCTTTCAGTGCGAGACATAAATTCCAGGCGGTAGGCGAGTGTTGAGAATCGTTGATGATAATCGCATTTAACAATCCTTTGCCACGAACAGAATGAACCAAATCGGTTTTTTCAATCACTTTTCTGATTTCCGTTCTGAAGATCTCTCCCAATTTCTCTGCTCTTTCAGACAATTTTTCTTCTTCAACAACATCCAAAGCAGCCATTGCAACAGCACAAGCCAATGGATTTCCACCGAATGTTGAACCGTGTTGCCCAGGATGAATCACATTCATAATGTTGTTGTTCGCCAAAACAGCAGACACAGGATACATTCCGCCGGAAAGTGCTTTTCCTAAAATTAAGATATCGGGCTGAACATCTTCGTGGTGACAGGCGATCAGTTTACCGGTTCTTGCAATTCCGGTTTGCACTTCATCTGCAATGAACAGAACATTATGTGCTTTACAAAGTTCTGAAGCTTTTTTCAGGAAGCCTTCGTCCGGAACGTAAACGCCTGCTTCTCCCTGAATTGGTTCAACCAAAAATCCTGCGATATTTCCTGCTTCAGTTTCAAGAACTTCTTTCAGAGCGCTGATATCATTGTATGGAATTTTCACAAATCCCGGAGTGTAAGGTCCATAGTTGTTGTGAGCATCAGGATCGTTGGAGAACGAAACAATGGTGGTTGTTCTTCCGTGGAAATTGTTTTCACAAACAATTATTTTAGCGGTGTTTCCCTGAATTCCTTTTACTTCGTAACCCCATTTTCTTGCAATTTTAATGGCGGTTTCTACGGCTTCAGCACCGGAGTTCATCGGTAAAACTTTGTCGAAACCGAAAAGCGAAGTGATTTTTTTCTCGTATTTACCCAGTTTTGAATTGTAAAATGCTCTCGAAGTCAGTGCTAAAGTATTGGCTTGAGAAACCAATGCATCTACAATTTTCGGGTGTGAATGTCCTTGGTTAACAGCAGAATATGCCGAAAGAAAATCGAAATATTTTTTACCTTCTACATCCCAAACGTAAACGCCTTCACCTTTTTCTAATACCACCGGAAGCGGATGATAGTTGTGTGCGCCGTGCTGATCTTCCAAATCAATAAAATACTGTGAGTTTTTCTTTTCTGTTGCTGTTGACATTTTTTTACTTTTTAACAAATTTAAGAATTTAAAGCGAGACTATTTTAAACAAAAAAACCGCCTCATTCGGCGGTTTGTTATTTAGTGGGCGTGATCGTAATCTTTGTTCATTACGAAGGTTTCCATAAACTTCGTGGTGTAGTTTCCTGCAACAAAATCCGGATCGTCCATCAATTGTCTGTGGAAAGGAATTGTGGTTTTAATTCCTTCGATATAGAACTCGTCCAAAGCACGTTTCATTTTTGCAATCGCTTCTTCTCTGGTTTGAGCCGTTGTAATCAGCTTTGCAATCATAGAGTCGTAGTTTGAAGGGATGGTATATCCTGAATAAACGTGTGTATCTACTCTAATACCGTGTCCTCCAGGAATATTTAAGGATTTAATTTTTCCCGGACTTGGTCTGAAGTCTGCGTACGGATCTTCCGCATTAATTCTACATTCAATAGAATGTAATTTTGGGAAATGGTTTTTACCTGAAATCGGAGTGCCGGCAGCAAGGTTGATTTGTTCTCTAATTAAATCGTAATCAATAACTTGCTCTGTAATAGGGTGCTCCACCTGAATTCTGGTGTTCATCTCCATGAAATAGAAATTTCTGTGTTTATCTACCAGAAATTCTATGGTTCCAACACCTTCATATCCGATAAACTCAGCAGCTTTTACAGCGGCGTCACCCATTTTCTGACGAAGTTCGTCCGTCATAAATG
>CAZPQV010000027.1:7988-26555 GCA_964588705.1 uncultured Chryseobacterium sp. | reverse complement strand
CACCTACTTTCGAAGCTCAGCTTGCTGGTAGAGCATCTGGGGTACAGGTAATTCAGAACACCGGTTTGATCGGTTCTCCTCCATCGATTAATATTAGAGGGATTAACTCTATTTCTTCAGGTACGCAGCCTCTTTATGTGGTGGATGGTATGCCAATCTTCAGTGGAAGTACTGGTGGTGGATATACACCTTCCAACGCATTGGGAGACATCAACCCGAATGACATTGAGTCTGTTGAAATCCTTAAGGATGGTGCTGCTACAGCAATCTATGGTTCGAGAGGTGCAAATGGTGTGGTTTTAATCACAACCAAAAAAGGTAAGTCAGGAAGATTTACAGTAAGCTACAACAACCTTACAACTTATGCTACAGTAGCAAAGTATTTTGATTTGCTTAATACTCAGGAATTTCTTGAGATTATGGCAGATAAAGGAAAACCTTGGGGAGATCCGCCAAACTACAATGCTGAAGGAGCAGAGTTCGATACAGATTGGCAGAAAGCTGTAATGAGAACCGGAACTCAAACGGATAATAACGTGAGCTTCTCAGGAGGTATGGGAACCGGTAAATATTTGGTTTCTCTTGGTCATACATGGCAGGAAGGGATTATTAAATCCAACAGCATGCAGAGATGGACAGCCAAATTCAGTGCTGATCAGAAAATTATCAATAATAAAGTAACTGTTGGTGGAGATTTCAACCTTGCAAGAACCGGATATGAAGGTCTTAACAATGGTGAAAACTCGCTTTCTGGTGCAATGTACAATGCATTGAAGCAGCATCCAAACGTACCGGTTTATGATAAAAACAATCCAACAGGATATAACATAGAAACAGTAGGAACAAGAAGTTATGTTGGACGTTGGACGAACAACAACGCTATTACAAACTTCCTTCCGAACATTGTAATGGTATTGGATACTAACAAGAACACCAGTACTATTACCAGGATTATCGGTAACGTTTTCGCAACTTCTGATATTACCAGCTGGATGAACTATAGGTTCCAGGCGAGTGTGGACAACGCGAATACACAAGGTTTAATGTTCTGGAACAGAGTACATGGTGATGGTTTCGGTAGAGGTGGTATTATCGAGCAGTCAAGTCAGGATTTACTTAGATGGAATATCCAAAACATCTTAAGTTTGAAAAAGACTTTTGCTGATGCTCACAACTTCAACCTTACTTTAATCAACGAATACCAAAAAGAAGACAACAAAATCTTCTGGGGTGGAGGTACAGGTCTTTCTGATGACTTCTTTGGATCGAACGTTATTTCTGGATCTTATACAACTCAAACATCAGGTGGAGGTAGATCAGACAGTGGATTCCTTTCTTATGCAGGTCGTTTGAACTATAACTTTGCGAACAAATATTTCCTACAGGGATCATTAAGATACGACGGACTTTCTAACCTTCCAAAAGATAAAAGATGGGGTCTTTTCCCAGGAGTTTCTGCAGGATGGACAGTGTCTAACGAGAACTTCTTAAGTGATTCTGAAACGATTTCAGATCTTAAATTCAGAGCATCTTGGGCAAAAGTTGGTAACACCAATATCGGTGCTTATCCTTACTTAGGTCTTTACAGTAACGCAAGATACGCAGACAATACAGGTATTGGATTCTCTCAGGCTGGTAACCCAGATCTTTAATGGGAAACAAAAAAAAAAACCGATATCGGTATGGATTTAGGTTTGTTCGGAAACAGAGTAAAAATTGTTGCTGACTACTACAAAAATGATATTGATAACCTAATCTTAGCAAGACTTTATCCGCCAATGGCAGGTATTCCGGGATCAGGAACAATTTCTGAAAACGTAGGTAGAGTAGTGAACGATGGTTTCGAATTCTCTGTAGATGCAGATATCGTTAAGAAAAGCAACTTCCAGTGGAGTTCTGGCTTCAACATTACTACGGTAAACAACGAAGTGAAGGCGTTGGTGGATGACAGCGATATGTTTAACGGTGTTTACAGAATCAACAGAATCGGTGAAGCACTTAACTCGCTTTGGGGTTACAAGTACTACGGTGTAAACATGGCTAACGGTTATCCGGTTTATTATAAGCAGGATGGTTCTTTAGTACAAAGAGTTGTTACGAATGGTGTAATGAGAGTTTACGATCCAAATAACCCTGGAGATATTTCAAAAGCAGCAACTTTAACTGAAGCTGATAAATTCATCATTGGTAGAACACAGCCTAAGTTCTTCGGTGCTTGGAACAATAATTTCCGTATGGGAAGCTTCGATCTTAGTGCTTTAGTAAGATTCAACTATGGTAATGATATCATGAACCTTACAAGAAGAGATATGCTGAACCAGGATTTCGTAAACAACTCAAGAGAAATTCTTGGAAGATGGCAGAGTCCTGATAAACCTGGTGACGGTGTAACACCAATGGTTATGGAGGCGAGAAACCCTCAGATTAACGACGATGGTGTTGGTTCTTCAAGATTCGTGGAAGATGGAAGTTTCATCAAAATTGATAATCTTACTTTAGGATATACTTTTGATAAGAGCTTAATTTCTTCAGCTTATCTAAGTAATCTGAGAATTTTTGTTCAGGCACAGAATGCATTTATTTTTACAAAATATACAGGTGCTGATCCGGAGCTTACAATTGGAGGTCTTGACTGGAATACAATCCCAAGACAGAGATCGTTCTCAGTTGGTTTAAATGCTACATTTTAATTAATAATTTTTAATAGAATGAAAAATAATTTCAAAAAAATAGTTTTAGGATTGATGGCAATGCTTCTAATGAGCATTGCATCATGTTCCGAAGAAAATGTATTGGATCTTTCGCCATACAACCAAGCGGATGAGAATTCTGCCTTTTCTTCAAAATCGTTAATTGAACTTTCAGTTAATGGTGTATATAATGCTGCACAAGTTGGATGGTACAGAGGAGCTCCACGTGGTTATCCTTTCGGTGCTGCATACTTCCAGCAGGGAGATACAAGAGGTGAAGATGTTGTAAATACAGCAGCATTCTACCAGTTTACTTACACAACTACTTATAACACTACAGGATCTCTTAATAATATTGTTTATTGGGAAGACTCTTATAAGTTGATTAATAAGTGTAACCTTGTAATTGAAGGTATTACGGATGCAATTGCAAAAGGTGTTGTTACTCAGGCAGAAGGAGATGTTTATCTTGGACAGATACTATTCTTCAGAGCATTTGCACATTTTGAATTAATGAAGCATTTCTCAAGACCTTACGACCATACTGCAGACGGATCTCACATGGGTGTACCTTACCTAACATTAGGTTCAAAAAGTTCTGAAACTGCATTAGCTAATGCTGATACTGACAGAGGTTCTGTAAAAGACGGTTATGCAAAAGTTCTTCAGGATCTTAATGATGCAGAAACTAAATTGGCAAGCCAGCCAAAATCTATCCTGAGAGTTTCTAAGTATGCTGCAATTGCTCTAAAATCGAGAGTTTACATGAACATGAAGAGATGGGCAGATGTAATTACTGAGACTAATAAACTGAATGGACAGTACAGCTTGACTTCTAACCCTGATGCACCGTTTTCTTCTCCAAGAAACAACACAGAAAGTATTTTCTCTCTGGATCAGTCAGCAACTAACAACCCTAACGTAAATGCTGCTTTAGCGTCTATGTACAACGGTAGACTTCTGATTGCGATCAGTCCAATTATTTGGAATCATGCAGCTTGGCCTGAAACTGATGCTAGAAGAAGCATGATTAAGACTGTAAGTGGAGCTAAATTTACGAACAAGTACAAAGATACTTCTACATTTACAGATCCTTCACCACTTCTTAGATATGCGGAAGTTCTTCTTAACAGAGCTGAAGCTAAAGCAAGATTAGGAGATGCAACATATTTGGATGACCTTAACGCAGTAAGAGGAAGATCTACAGCAGCTGTTTATACAGCATTTGCAACTCCAAAAGAAGCTGTTAATGCTATCGTAATGGAAAGAAGAATCGAATATCTTGCTGAAGGTATGAGATGGCAGGATATCCACAGATTACAGAATGATAATCTTGTTGATTATGACGGTATTCCGGCAAAATATGCTAACAAAAACCCAGCTGCAGCAGATTATGTAATTGGTGCAGGGTACACAATCAAAACTTCAGACCTACAGGCAATCCCTTATTCGGATTTCAGATTCTTATGGCCAATTCCGGCTTCAGAAACTTCTGTTAACCCGAAAATGGCTGAACAGCAAAACCCAGGTTGGTAATTTTTACATATCATATTGATATGACCCCACAACTCAACAGTTGTGGGGTTTTTTATTTAATTCAAATTCTTAAATTTGTAGCTCACGTTTTACGGATGAAATACATATTTTTCTTTTTATGCCTTAGTTTTGGGCTTAATGCACAGATTCTCAAAAGAGAAAAAACCGGAGGCGTCAGAGACAACATCAGGGTTGGCGATACATTAGTGGTGGACCGTGGCGGAAGCAAAGATTCCCTTGCAATCTTTAAACCAACCGCTGAAGATTACCGTTTCCGGACCAGATATTCAGATTACAAGCTCTACGACACCGCTTTTACGGTACAGGATTCATACGAATACACGCAATACAACAATCGCGATAATTTCGGGAAAATACAGTTTGCGAATATTGGTTCAGGATTTCAGGATCTGGTGTATAAAGTAAATCCGGAACAGAATTTATCATTGCTGCCAACCAGAAAATCTCATTTTATTTTAGGTTCGGATGATGTGAAATATTATGATGTAAAAACACCGACCACATCATTTATTTATCATACGGCAATGCGAAACGGAGCAGCACTACAAACCACATATACTCAGAATGTTGGAAAAAATGTAAACTTCGCATTGGAATATATGGGTTTGCGCTCTCAGGGATTCTACGACAATAATCTTGCAGCCAATAACAATACTTTGTTTTCAGGAAATTTCCGTTCGAAAAATGGCAGATATGAAGCGTTTACGCACTTTCTGCATCAAAATGTAAACAACGAAGAGAACGGAGGTCTTCAGGATTTAAGTCTGTTTTTGGGTGGAGATTCAAGGTTTGATAACCGTGAGAATTTATTGATGAACCTCACGAATTCGCATTCACGGTTTTCCTACAGAAGATACTATTACAGCCACACATTTGCTCCCTTTAATGTTGAAAAATTTCCTTTCAAAATCGGGCATACCATATCGCATCAGGGCAATAAATATTATTTTAATTTAGGAAATTCAGAAACGGGTTTTTATACGGATATTATTGCCGGACGGGCCTTGGGAAGTAAAAAATATTCCAAAAATCTCAGCAATATTGTCAGTTTGATTTTAGATAACGAAAAGTTTAAACTGGATGCCGGTGTAAAACATCAGAACATACAGTTTGGAGTTGAAAATTTTGACGACAGTACCGAAACCAATATTGAAAACAGTTTTAAAGAAGACCGAATTGGTGCGGTTGGCCGCTTGCAGATCAGGCTTTGGGATAAATTAGGTTTGAATTCCTTCCTGGAATATTCCACAGGGAAACAGTTTGGAAACTATCTGCGCTCGCAGAACGATGTCACTTTCGAACCGATAAAAGGTTATTTTGCGGATGCAAAAGTCAATTTTCAGAGTGTGGCACCAAGTTTCAATTATTTGTTGAATATTTCACCAATCGGTCGCTATAATTATAATTTTACCGATTTCAAGAATGAAAGTATTTTAGAAGTTGGCGGAAAAATCGGGTTGAAATGGTTTGATGCGCAGCTATTGGCCAATTATTTCCGAATAGATAATTTCGCATATTTCGATGCAACGGGAGCACCAAAACAAAGTTCTTCCGCGGTAAATATTTCGCAGATTGGAGGTGAAGCAACATTCAGTTACAACAAATTTCATTTGAATACAAAACTCCTGTTTCAGGGGAATCTTGATAATAAAGAACTGCTGCCAATGCCGGGTTTCATAGGAAGAGGAAATCTTTATTGGCAGTCGAAAGCATTTAAGAATGCCGCAGAAATTATGACCGGACTGAAAGTTTATTATTTCTCAAAATTTGCTTCCAGAGATTTTTCTCCGGTGCTGAATGAGTTTATTCTTCCGGATTCCCGCGCTTACTCTATTGGCGGCCAGCCGATTGCTGACGCTTATTTTAATCTGAAAGTGAAAACGATGCAGTTTTTCATAGAAGCGCAGCATTTTAACACTACTTTTATGCAAAATGAAAGTTACACGGCGCCATATTATCCGATTTACGATTTCCGCCTGAACATCGGTATTGTTTGGCATCTTTTCCACTAAATTTGAAACCACTTTCCAACATATCTTTCTCTGATATCGGCAGTATTCCGTTGCCGGTAAAAGATTTTTTGAATGATAATCTTTCGGGATTTAAGGAGAACAGATTCAGTTTAGAAAATTTCAAAAATCAGATTTCCTCGAAAGAAAAAAGCTTTACTCAGGAGCAGAGAAATGTTTTATTTGAGGTTTTGAGTGACCAATTATCCGGTCTTGAACTTTCGGAAAAACAACACGAAAATCTTCATCTTTTAAAGGAGAAAAACACGTTCACGGTGGTTACGGGCCATCAGTTGAATCTTTTTTCAGGGCCTTCATTCTTCGTTTATAAGATTCTGCAAACGATTAAAACAGCAGATTTTTTAAAAGAAAACTTTCCAAATCATAATTTTGTTCCGGTATTTTGGCTTGCTTCTGAAGACCACGATTTTGAGGAAATCAACCATTTCAAAACACGGGAACACTATTACGAAATTCACGGAAAATCCGGTGGAGCCGTTGGCAGAATCAATATTGAAGACCAATTTTTCATCACTCGGTTTAAAGAAGAATTTAAAGATTCGGTTTATGGAACTGAATTGATCCGATGGATTGAAGAAGCCTACAAAATTGGAAATACTTTAACGCAAGCCACAAAAATATTAGTCAACCGATTGTTTTCGGAATTTGGACTTTTGATGATTGATGGCGATGATAGGAGACTGAAAATTCAAATGAAAGAAACCTTCAAAGATGAACTTTTAAACAAAAGTCTTTTTGAAAACTCCAAAAACAAAGTAAATTATCTTGAGGAGAAATATGGCAAAGTTCAGGTTAATCCCCGTGAAATTAATTTGTTTTACCTCTCAGAAACCCGCGACAGAATTGATTTTCAGAACGGAAAATATTTTGTTTTAGATAAAAACATTCAGTTTACAGAGGAAGAAATTCTTGCGGAGCTTAAGAATCACCCTGAAAAATTCAGTCCAAATGCATTGATGCGTCCGGTTTATCAGGAAACGGTGCTTCCGAATCTCGCTTATATTGGCGGAAATGCCGAAATCATGTACTGGTTCGAGCTGAAAGATTATTTCAAGAATATCAATATTCCTTTTCCAATTTTAATTCCGAGAAATTCAATGCTTTTTGTTGAAGAAAAGCAACTTTCAAAAATGCAGAAACTTAATCTGAAACTGGAAGATTTTTTTGGAAATTTCGCAGAGGTTATCAAAAGAAATTTATTGGAAGACAGTGAACTTTCAGTATTAATTGATGAAAAGGAAACTGAAATTAAGTCTGTTTTTACACAGCTGAAAGATAAATCTTCACTTACAGATAGAACCTTCAGAAATCTCGTTGAAGCCGAAGAAACAAGACAGCTAAAATCGTATGAAAAAATGCGGAAACGACTGTTGAGAGCAGAAAAAATAAAGCAAAGCGAAAAGCTCGAGCGAATGGAAAATCTGTTCCTTGCCATGCATCCCGGAAAGATCTGGCAGGAAAGAGTTTTCAATTTCAGTGTATTTTATTCGGATTTTGGGAGAAGTTGGCTTCAAACTTGTTACACTGAAATGAGCGTGGATAAATCGGAATTAATAATAATTGCGATTTAATTTTAAAGACTTATTTTTGTAAAATATTACATTTTTGATGATGATAAAAAAACTCATAATTATCTCTTCTTTTCTTCTTTTTTGTGGTGTAAATGCGCAAGCAACACACACGGTTGCAAAAGGAGATACGCCTTATAATATTGCGAAGAAATATGGGATGACCGTTGATGAACTTGGCAATCTAAACCCTTCCGTAAAAAGTGGCGTTATAAAAATTGGTGACGTACTGAAAGTGAGCGCTAAAGCAGCAACTGACACAAGTGCTTCAGGCGTTGGTTATATCGTTCTTCAACCAAAACAGACCATTTACGGAATTACAAAACAATATCACATCTCAGAAGCTGACCTTAGAAAACTGAATCCGAATTTGGATTCGAATATGAGAATTGGCGACAGAGTTGCGCTTCCTCAGGATTTAATTAATAAATACGGTGCCGGACAGGAAATCGCTTCTGCGCCGTCTGAACCAATGGTGTCAGAAAATCCTGTACCTGTAGAAAGAAGTCTTGCTGCAGGAGAGTATGAAGTACAGCCGAGAGATAATTATTATAGAATTACAAGAAAGTTTGATATCACCCAGAAAGAACTTTTCGCACTGAATCCCGGACTGGAAGAAAAAGGTCTGAAAGCCGGAGATGTTATCCGTGTGAAAGGAGATGTAAAGGATGCTGTTTTTATGCAGACCTCCAAAGGCATTAACGAAGAAGTTACGACTCCGGTTGCGCCTACTTCAACGGTTGCCGATGGAGATTACGAAACTTATACGGTGAAATCCGGAGATACTGTTTTTGGTATTCTTAATAAATTCGGAATTTCATTAGACCAGCTGTTGGAACTGAATCCAGGGTTGACAAACGGTCTGAAAGCGGGAATGGTTCTTAAAATTAGAAAACTGGATCAGACCTATGTGAAAAAATCCGGCGATGCACTGAATGTGGTTCTGATGCTTCCGTTCGGGTTCGATACCAACGATACAAAATACAGATCGCTCTCTGCAGATTTCCTTACAGGTGCAAAACTTGCCGTTGAAAGAAATACTAAAAAAGGACAAAAACTAAATATAAAAGTTGTTGACGCCGGAAACGAAAACAGCTTCAAAAATTCACTGTCTCAAATCAGTAGAGAAAATACTGATTTGATTATCGGTCCTTTCTTTAAATCCAACGTGGTTGAAGTTCTTAATTACGTAAACAAAGAAAAAATTCCGGTAGTGGCACCTTTTGCAAATGCGGAAGATCTTTACGGATACAGCAACCTGATTATCGTTGAAACTAATAATGATGTTTATGTAGACAGAATTATTAAAGAAGTAGGCGATGCTTACTCCAACCAAAAAATCTACATCGTTGCCGATGCCAACAGATCCAATGCGAACAGAATTAAGGCAGGATTAGAAAAAAATCTTAAAAATACAGACATCAACATCATTACTTCACCTTTGGATATTCAGGTTGATAAAAATATGATGACTGGTCAGGCAGCACCGGTAATTGCAATTCTTGCTTCTGATAATGAAAGTACGGGAGCGCAGTTCAGCAACCGTCTGATTGAAATTTCTCAGGAAGTTCAGGGCGTAAAAGCGTTCAGCATGTTCTACCATTCTGATTTTGAAAAAAATATTGATGCATTAAGTCAGGCAAATTTAGTTTACTTAATGGATAGAAAAATCAATACTGAAGGAAGTTTCGAAAAGGAAGTTCTTGCGGATTATCGTTCGAAATACTGTAAATTGCCATCAAAATTTGCTGTAGTTGGGTTTGATGTTGTAAATGATATTCTTACCCGTGAAAATAAAAGTGGCGAAGTTTTCAAACAAATCAATAAAGTACAAACGCAGCTTGCAACTAAATTCGAGTATGTAAGAGCCAAGAGAAACGGAGCTTACATCAATACCGGTTACCGTGTGGTAAGACTGGTGCCATAAAAACTAAAAACACAATTGGATAAGTAAAAAGTAAAACTAAAAACTTACAGTTTTATCGCTAACATATGAAAGCATTAGTATTTCCCGGACAGGGATCTCAATACGTGGGAATGGGAAAGGAGTTGTACGACTCCCGTAAAGACATAAAAGACCTTATGGAATCGGCAAACGAAATCCTTGGTTTTGATATTCTTTCAATCATGTTTAATGGGACAGATGAGGAGCTGAAGCAAACTTCAGTAACTCAGCCTGCGATTTTTATACATTCTGTAGCTGCCGTAAAAGCCATTAATGCGCTTGGCGCAGGAATGGTTGCCGGACATTCACTTGGAGAATTTTCAGCTTTGGTTGCCAACGGAGTTCTGTCTTTTCAGGACGGACTGAAATTGGTGGCAGCAAGGGCAAATGCCATGCAGGAAGCCTGTGATGCCAACCCAAGTTCGATGGCAGCAATTCTTGGTCTGGAGGATGCGAAAGTAGAAGAAATTTGTGCGCAGATTGATGGAATTGTTGTACCTGCAAACTACAATTGTCCAGGACAATTGGTAATCTCAGGAGAAACTTCAGCAGTAGAAAACGCTTGTGAAAAACTGAAAGAAGCCGGAGCAAAACGTGCGCTGATGCTTCCGGTGAACGGCGCTTTCCACTCACCATTAATGCAGCCTGCACAGGATAAACTTGCAGCAGCCATTGAAAATACAAAATTCAGTAAAGCGGTAATGCCGGTTTATCAGAATATCACCACAACTGCTGTTAACGATGCAGATGAAATTAAAAAGAACCTTATTGCACAATTGACCGGTCCTGTAAAATGGACACAATCGGTGCAGAATATGGTGAAAGACGGTGCTTCTACTTTTATAGAAGTTGGCCCGGGAAAAACACTTCAAGGCCTAATTAAAAAGATTAACTCTGAAGTAGCTGTATCTTCTGCAATGTAAAAGTATGATGGGTAAGATTTTTTCACCCGGGAAATTATTACTCACTTCAGAATATTTCGTTCTCGACGGAAGTCTTGCTCTGGCTGTTCCAACACGGTTAGGGCAAGATTTTTTTTATGAGGAAATTGAAGACGGAAATTCACTGGTTTATTGGGAAGCGCTTCACCAAAATAATCCTTGGCTTCAGGTAAAAATCAATTATAAAAACTGGGAAATACTTGAGACCAATCTTCCGGAAGCGGCCAAATTCATACTTAAAGTTCTGAAGAACGCTCAAAGTCTTTCTTCGGTAAAATTTAATTCAGATAAAACTTATCATTTAAAAACGAACCTTCAGTTTCCGTCAGATTTTGGCTTGGGAAGCAGTTCTACTTTGATGAATAATCTTGCGGAATGGGCAGAAATCAATCCTTACGAACTGAATGAAATCTCTTTGGGAGGAAGCGGTTATGACATTGCTATTGCTGCCGAAAAATCATCCTTGCTTTATCGTACAAAACCGGAGCGCTTCGTACAGAAAGTTGATTTTAATCCAAGTTTTAAAGATGAAATTATTTTCATTCATCTCAATCAGAAACAGGATTCTCGCGAAGGAATTAATCTCTACAAATCAAAACCAAAATCAGAAGCGCTGATAAAGGAATTTTCTGAAATCACAGAACAGGTTCTTATTGCTGAGAATATCAGTCAGTTTTCAGATTTGATGGAAGAACATGAGCAAAAAATTTCCAACTTCTTGGGAATTCCCACTGCTAAAGAAAAATACTTTAAAGATTATAGTGGTTTTATCAAAAGTTTAGGAGCTTGGGGAGGAGATTTCGTCATGGCGTCAAAATCGGGGAATTTTTTACGCTATTTTCAAAGCAAGAATTATAATAAAATATTCGAATGGAGTGAACTAATTGACAGTTAGCCAGTTAATTATAAATAAAACGGATTGCTGACATAAGTCATTTTCAAATTTTCGGTATTTTCAGTATATTTCAATAATTTTAAACTCTTATAAAAAGATAAATCAACCATTAAGAATTATGAAGAACATTAAAATTATTCAGGAGTTGCACGAGCTGGGGATTACAGGCTATGATGAGGTCGTTTACAACCCAAGTTACGAAGAACTTTATCAGGCAGAAATCTCTCCTAAGAACAAAGGATTCGAGAAAGGTGCGGTTACAGAATCGGGTGCAATTGCAGTAAAAACGGGTATTTTTACAGGCCGTTCGCCTAAAGACAGATATATTGTTCAGGATGATGTTTCCAGAGACACCATTTATTGGGACGGAAAAGTAAACCTTCCGACCACGCCTGAGATCTTTGCACACTGTAAAGATTTGGTTCTAAAGCAGCTTTCAACTTCCAAGAAAATTTATGTGGTTGATGCGTTCTGCGGTACAAACCCGGATACCAGACTGAAAGTAAGATTCATCATGGAGGTAGCTTGGCAGGCACATTTCGTAACGAATATGTTCATCCGCCCTTCCAACTACGAACTGGAACACTTCGGAAAACCTGATTTCATCGTAATCAACGGTTCAAAAACAACCAATCCGGATTGGAAAGAGCAAGGTCTTAATTCTGAAAACTTCGTAATGTTCAACCTTACTGAAAGAATGCAGATTATCGGTGGAACATGGTACGGTGGTGAAATGAAGAAAGGAATGTTCTCGATGATGAACTATTATCTTCCATTGAAAGGAATGGCGTCTATGCACTGTTCTGCAAACGTAGGTGAAGATGGTGATGTTGCTGTTTTCTTCGGGCTTTCAGGAACCGGAAAAACAACACTTTCTGCAGACCCGAAAAGATATCTAATCGGTGACGACGAGCACGGTTGGGACGATAATGGTGTTTTCAACTACGAAGGAGGTTGCTACGCAAAAGTAATCGACCTTTCTGAAGAGAAAGAACCGGATATTTACAAAGCAATTAAGAGAGATGCCCTTCTTGAAAACGTTGTGGTAAACGAATACGGAGAAATCGATTATACCGACGGATCTATTACCGAGAACACGAGAGTATCTTATCCGATTTACCACATCAGTAAAATTGTGCTGCCTTCAAAAGCAGGGCACGCTAAAAAGGTGATTTATCTTTCTGCAGACGCATTTGGAGTGTTGCCTCCGGTTTCTATACTTACAGATGAACAGGCGCAATATCACTTCCTGTGCGGTTATACATCAAAACTTGCTGGAACTGAAAGAGGAATTACAGAACCTACACCTTCATTCTCGCCGGCGTTCGGAGAGGCGTTCTTATCGCTTCACCCAACGATGTATTCCAAAACTCTGATTTCTAAAATGCAGGAGCACGGTGCAAAAGCATATTTGGTAAATACAGGCTGGAACGGAACCGGAAAACGTATTTCTCTGAAAGATACCAGAGCAATTATCGATGCAATTATTGATGGTTCTATCGATAAAGTAGAAACGGATGTAATCCCGGTGATGAATTTGAGATATCCAAAAGCACTTCCGAATGTAAGTGAAGGAATTCTTGATCCGCGTGCAACTTACAAAGATGCTGCAGAATGGGAAGCTAAAGCAAGAGATTTGGGTGCGAGATACATCAAAAACTTCGAACAGTATTGCGATAACGAGGCAGGTAAAGCATTAGTTGCTGCAGGTCCTCAACTGTAATAATAATATTTATTTTAAGTAATAAAATTCCTCAAATTATTTTGAGGAATTTTTTTTATTGATGAATTATTTTTGGCTTAAATTTATACGATAAAACAAAAATTCTATATGAAAACAGTAAAATTATTCATGATGCTAATGGTTGGAATATTCTTGGTTTCCTGTGCATCAACTTCAAACTTTGTAAATATCGAAGACGGTAAACAAATTGATAAAAGATTGGTTGGAGATTGGGAAGGCGTTGAAACCGGACAACAATATGCCAACGTTACCAAAGGTTGGGATTTGCTCCGTATGGAAGACGGCAAATATATTATTGATTTCAATGCTAACGGAGAAACATTTCGCGAATCCGGAAAATGGTGGGTGAAAGACGGGAAGTATTACTCTCAACACAGTAGCGGCGCAACAGAGGTATATGAATATACCGTAAATAATAATGACGAAATCCATTTTAAAACCGTAAAAACGGATATGAAAATGGCCGCAGAAATTTATGAGTTTATAGACCGAAGAAAGAAATAACAAAAAGGAAGTTCAACTGAACTTCTTTTTTTATTTTAAACTTAGAACAGCCAATCGGTAACCGTCCGTTCCAAATCCGCTGAGGACAGAATCGGAATAAGACGCCGTCACTGATTTTTGACGAAATGCTTCTCTCTGATAAATATTGCTGATATGAACTTCAATTTTTGGAGTTTTGATATTCTTCAAAGCATCAGCAATAGCATAGGAATAGTGGGTGAATGCTCCGGGATTGATAATTAACGCTTCAAAATCATTCTGCTGCAAGCGGTCGATTATTTCTCCTTCGTGGTTGGATTGATAATATTGGATTTCATGGTTTTTGAATTCATTTTTCAAATTATCAAGAACGTTTTCCATAGAAACTGAACCGTAAATTTCGGGTTCGCGGGTTCCCAAAAGATTCAGATTGGGGCCATTTACAATAAGAATTTTCATATCACCTGAATTGATTCTTCAAATATAGACAATAAGAAAAAAATCTTCTGAAGATTTGTATGCTTTTTACAGAAAATTGTAATTATTGATAATTCAGATAGAAATTGGTAATGTAATAGGTTGAAATTTAGCCGTTTAAATTTGTAATTTTAAGAAAACACAATATTTTAAATCAACAGACAGAGATTATATGAAATCAGAGCTTTCCGAATCCGAACAGAAACGAATCCGAAAAAGAGTAATCAGAAGATTTGTAATTGTCGGATTGGGAGTAACGGCATTGTTTTTTGCGATTGATTTCTATATTAAAAGTAATAATATTGAAGTTAAAGATCCTTTAAGACCGAACGAATCTGAATTGCTTTCTGAAAGTCCAAAAAATCAGCTTCAGAAAATTGATTCTGCAAAATTAGCTAATCAAAAATTTCTTCAACTGAGTCCAGAAAAGAAAATTGAATTACTTACTGCAGAATTGCAGAATGAAAATCTTTCTAAAACTCAGACTGCAAACTTGGAAGCCAGGATCCTGCAAATAAAACAATCAGGGTTTGAAAAGAATCATATCTCATTGCCTGAAAAATCGAATTCAAAACTCATTACTCATGTAAAAAAAGACATGAATTTTCCTGAAAGTTTTGAGCAGGTGGAAACGTCGTTTATCTACGAGAAAGAAAAATATTGTTGCCTCAATGGTGTACCGTGGTAAAAATGCAATTGGAGATGAAGCAGTAGAACGGGCAATGGGCACTTTTGATTATGATGGAAATTTAATCAGTTTTGTTGCTGAGAAGATTGATTAGTACATTTTAGTACAAAACTGATTTTTAAAAATAACAGGGAGTAAACGTATAACAGAAAAATCCTCAGATTTCTCTGAGGATTTTTGTAGCCCGTAGGGGAATATTAATATACTTCAATAAAACACAATAAATATTCATTTCGTTGATTTTAAATAATTTACAAATATTTAAGAAACATTAAAGCGTTATAAACAATATTGAACATCCCTTGAATTTGTCCCTGATTTTTGAAGTAGGGACCAAAATCAATTCAGTTCAACCTTCTTAATTTAGTCATAATTATTTAGAACGATTTTGGAGTAATCGAACAATAAGTGAAAGACTGAAAACTTGTCTTTTGTTTCATTTGATTTTTGGTGTAGAGACCTGTAAGAACCTTCAAAGTTTGGTGCAAGAATCTCAGACTGCAAATCTTTAATAGTAGTCAAATTTTTATTAGATTTTAACTTTTTATTTATTATTGGAAAAATTGAAGAATGGGATATTTTGGGGTTTTCAATAAATCCGATTTGCCCTTCATAAGGTATTCGTCCTTTTACATAGCTTCTCTGTGAAAACTTTATAGTATCACCTATGTAAGCAATAGAATCTGTATTAGTTTTAATTCTTTTACATTCTATTGCAAAATAAGTCAACTTATCTTCTAAATCTAATTTCAAATAAGGATAATCAATTTTAATATCTATTTTATCGTCATGCATTAAACCATCCTTAGCATCATAATATGATTCAGCAGATTCCTTATTGATAAAATTCTCTATTGAATATTCATTAATGGGGCTGTCATTTAAAAGATTGATATTTTCCCTCATATAATCATCAACAAGTCCATTTCTTAAAAAATCTTCTTGCTTTATTTTCCCCCTTGTAGCATAATCATATTTCTTTCCATCCTTTAAAATAAGATGATAGCAGTCAATTACATATCTCATTATTTTCCTAACATGAGATTCTATAACCCGATTTCTATTCTTTTTAAAATTATCGGCGTTACTAATCATTGGCAGAAATGTTATTAAGACGTTTTAATTCTGCTTCTTGAATAGCCTGCTTAAATTCTGCAACATCATACCATGCCATTGCACGATGCCAACATTTATATTCATTTGGCTTTATAATATAAAAAGAATCACTTTCAAATCCTTTTATATCCTTTTGAATATATAGATTTTTTGATGGGTCGCTGGTATCTGTTATTCTTTCAATAGTCAAATTATTTGCCAGTTTCTCCAAAACATCTTTTTCATCAGTATTTTTAGGATATGATATTTTTTCTTTTGGCTTTTTGTCTGTAATAATGAAATTCATTGCAATGAAATGTCTCATTGTAAAAATCTCAACTTTTACAAACTCATCATAATATATTTCCTCAAATTCTTTTATGTAAACATCGGCATATTTCTCTAAAACTTGTTTTTGGTTACGGTGGTCAGAATCATTAAAATTAGTAACAAGATGCTGTTTGCTTTGTTGAAACTGATAACGAGAGACATTTAAAGCATAATCAATTAAATCCTTCTCGTAGTCTTTGACACCATAAGAGTCATTAATTATTTGATTATTTTTTTGGAGCAAAAAATGATTTACAGAAGGCTTTCCAAGATTAAATTTGTCATAAAAAGTGGCATAATATTCAATAATTGATTTAGCATTATTAACCAATTTTTCTAATACTGATTTATCAAAATCAAGCAATGGCATCCTTAGTAATTCTTCATCAAATCTTATAGCGGGTCTAGTTGCTACTCCCCAGGCACCAGAAATTAGAAAAAGAAAGTATTGACTTAAATCAGATTTAAGTAAAGAATATAATAATAATATAATATTTTCAGTTTTTGAAGAGATAGAAAACACCCCTTTTCTAAAAACAAAATCCTCACTTGAAAAAGAAATTAGTGGTTCTGATTCATTAAGAGCCTGTTCTTTAAATAAAACTTTATTGCCCAAAAAAATATTTTTATCTCTCCCCCTCGACAAATAAACGTCTTCTTTATTTAGAGATTTGTAATTTTTGGTATTAGTGTAGCCCTGTTCAATCTGAGAGTTTTCTAAAATTTTCATTCCAATTAATTCTGGAAAAAAATTCGGATCTTTCCCTCTTTCTATACCAGCCCCTTTATAGATAGTGTTATTATTGATAATTGACCCAATATTTTTTTGAGGTAATACTTTCAAGAAATTAAAATCCAAATAACTTCCATATAAGGCAACCTTAAACATCCAATCATTTTCTAAAAAATATTTCTGTGGTAACGCTTTTTGATCAAACCTTTCAATAACTAACATTTTGAAATATTTGATAAAACGATTAAATTTAACTGATTGATGATTAATTATATTCTTTTGGCAATCATTATCTTTTGATAGTCTAAAATAAACGATACTAGCAGGACTATTTTTCTTCTCAAAAATTAATCTTCTTACTGGGGATAAATCAAAAAACTTTTCTACACAAAATGTAGTTAAGAAATCCTTTTTAAATCCTTTAGTTTTTTGTGAAACATTATAGAAAATTGTACTAGTAACAATGAGTGCCGATTGTGTTTCATCACTCATAAAATCTTTAGCTCTCAAAAGAAATGACTGAGCAATTTCAAATCTGCCAACTGTTTTTTTATTGTCCTTTAACCATTTAACATGAACTACATCTTCTTTTTTGCTTTTCCATGGTGGATTCCCCAATATAAATTTTGGTGGATTATTTTTTATTACTTTATTAAAATCATGTGACTTATCAAAGAAATTAGCTTTGAAAAGATTAGTCCCTAAAAGATTAGGGAATGGATACTTATCAATGTCTTTTGGCTGTTGATAATCCAATAATGCTATATAAATTGAGAAACAAGTAACTTTTAGAGCCTCTTCATTTATATCAATTCCAAACAGATTATTTTTAGCAATTTCTCTAATTTTGTTACTAAATTCATTTTTATTTGAATCTCCATTAAGTTCAATTTCTTTTTCAATCATTCTTCTCAAAGATTGAACTAAGAATATTCCCGAGCCAACTGCAACCTCAAAAATTTTACATTCTGAAACATTATTTTGATTCAGATATTTATCAACAGTATCTGATAAAATATAATCAACTAAAAAAGACGGAGTATAAACTGCTGAATCTAAATCTTTAGTCTCATCATCAATCAAAGATTCATAAATACCCGATATTACTTCAACAGGAATAATTGAAAAATCAAAAATCTCAAAGAAAGAGCCTTCAAATAAAGAGCCTTGTTGCTCAAGCTCTCCTTTAAAAACATCAGCTAAATAATTTGCTTGAATTTGATTTAACTTTATATCTGTCTCTTTGAAAAGAACACCATTGAAATTATCATTAAGTCTTTCAAATAATTGATTGAGTTTTTCAGGTTCTGAAATTAAAAGAATAAAGTTTTTTCTTTTTTCATTAAGTGATTAGCCTGAAATATACGCCTCATCAATCTTGATACCTCTAT
>CAZPQV010000027.1:4665-7978 GCA_964588705.1 uncultured Chryseobacterium sp. | reverse complement strand
ATATTTATAATTTACCAATTTAGATTTAAGGATTAAATATCGAATAAAAATTAATCTTAGAATCAAAGAATTGGCAGATTTCTCATCAAGAAAATTTGATTTTGTTTTATCAGTTAAATAATTTCGTACATCTTTAATGTTTTGAAATAGTCTCTGATTAACCCGTGTTTGGTTTTCGTTTTTTTTAGACAAGTATTCATCTTGAAACCAAGCCCAAGTTTCCCCCGACTGCAAACTCCAAAAAGAAAATTTCTCGTCTCTTTCTTCATCAGATATTTCAACCTCTTGGAGATAACCGCCTCTACCATCTTTATTTTTGATATAATTTAAAGCATTATAGATAGAAATATCTTTGTCTTTTAATATAAAAACGATTGGGGAATTATCAAAAGACCAAACTTTTTTATGTATCTCAGATTCTTTATTTAAATCATCAGAATTGGTTAAATCAAAAAACAGTAATAAAGGTTGGTTATTGAATACATAGACTGCATCGGGAGAAATTCTTTTAATTTTATTTAGGATATCCGGATGAAAATCAAAATCATAAGAGCCATCCTGTTCATTTTTATAAAAAACAGTATTTTCCAAGTTTAACTTAATCAGAAGTTTATGTAGTTCAGAATTTTTCACCTTATTGCAAAGTTACAATAAAATATAATTCTTGCCGATTAAAAAACATTACCAAATCCCCTTGTCCCAATATTTAAATTATTAAATCAAATTTCTCCATTGCGGTTGCTTTTATTTCATCAGCAATATCTATATAGGGTTTCATGGCGCTGTAATCACTATGTCCAGTCCACTTCATTACTACTTGCGGAGGAATCCCAAGTGATAATGCATTGCAAATAAATGTTCTTCTACCGCAGTGAGTTCCAAGTAAAGAATATTTCGGTAACACTTCGTCAATTCTTTTTTTTCCCATATAATAAGTCTGCGTAATAGGTTCATCAATTTCTACTAACTCTGCCAACTCCTTTAGGTAGTCATTCATTTTTTGATTGCTAATAACGGGTAAAGCTCTATTTTGCACAAAATCTTCATCTTTGTATTTTAACAAAATTTCACGACTATGCGCATTAAGGTCGATTGTGAGATTATCAGATGTTTTTATAGAATTTATTTCAATGTGTTTTTCTTTGACGTCCGATTTCCGTAAATTAAAAACATCAGAATATCGCAGACCGGTAAAGCATTGAAATAAGAAAACGTCCCGAATTTTTTCAAGATGTTTTTTGTTTTCGGGAATTACATATTCACGAAATCTCTTCAATTCATCCTGTGAAAGAAAAATAACTTTTTTCGGAATGTTCTTTAGTTTTGGTTGAAATAGTTCGAAATAGGAATTTGTTTGATATCCTTTTCTTTTTGCCCATTTTAAAAACCACTTTAAAGACTTAAACTCTTTCAGAATAGTAGAGTTTTTATGATTTTTTGATTCCAAAAAATGTTGGAACTTGTTATAGCCCTCCTCATCCAAGTTGTCAAATTTTAAATTGGGATTAAATTCTGTTAACTTGTTTTTTAGCGTATTCATCTTCATCAAGGTTTTATCTTTCCAATATGAGTTTCTTGATTCTTCTTGAGTAAATAGGTCAAAAACATCAAAAAAAGACTTTTCTTCTACAATTTCAGTTTTCGAAGTTCTCCCAACTTCGCAATTAAAAGATTCACGGAATTGTTTTGAGCATGGAGACATTACATCAACTTCAAATTTTTGAAAAGTTCTTTGACAAGCCGATTCAAATTCTTGAATTTTCCTGTTGATAATGCTTGCGAAAATTTTCTTATCGCCGTGAGTTGTATTGGCCTTACAGCGTTGTGTTTCCTTGCTCCATTTTTGTATTTCTACTCTATATCCCAAATTGAAAGCCACAATATTGCCATCCCACTTAATGCGATATCGCAGTTTTGCAGTAGGATTGTCTTTTTCCCTGTCAAGAAGAAATTGAGCGTGATACTTTATATTCATATTAGAAAAATTGATTATCGATTTTCAATAGAACCCAATTTAAAGTCCCGTATTGACACTCCTTCTGCTTTTATAAAGTCATCTAAAGAGTATTTTAAAGTCTTTATCAGTTGGTTGTCAGCATAAATATTTATTGTTTTGGACAAGGTTGGTAAAGTTGTTTGTTCTGAACTGTTTTTATGTGTGTAGATTTTTAAAGAAAAATATAAAACAGGTTCGCGGGTTTCAAAAGATTCAATGGGCTTTAATGAGTTTGCTAATATTCCTGTTTCATTTCTATTACTTGTAAGCTCCTGGGAAATCTTCATTAAGTCAGTGAAAGATGTATAATTAAACCCTCCTGCTTCATCTTTCCAATTGTTCGTTCCCATTGTATTTGTAACAACTGAAATATCCTTATCTCTCGTATCAACAATCTGTTCTAAATTTCCATTATTCACTTTTACAATACGAAGCCATATATTTTGATTGTATTTCTCAATGTCCCCTTCGTTTATTATCTCAATTTTCAACTTTTTTTGAATTTTTATTAAATCTGCTTTTTCATCTTCTAATTTCTTATTTTCTTTTTCCTGATATTTTGAAAAAACCTTTTGTGCGATTTCTGCATCTCTACTTTTCCAATTATTCAAAGCATTTTTCTTCTGCTGAGCAATCACGATTCCCCCAAATAAAATAGCACTAATTATCAAAATCCTTTTCATAGTTATTTTTTTAAAATTTCAAGAAGTATAGTAACCTGTCTCATGCTATCCGATAGTTGCTCTTGACTGGTTTTCAATCTTTCTGTTAGTTCTTTTTGTATTTCTTGATAGCCTTTTTGAAGTTCTATCATATTAGAAAACTCGCTATGCGAAATAGTAACATTTCCACTAATATTTCCATTAATGTTGCTGTTTACATTATTTCCTGAGCCATTATTATTAATGTTTTGGTTGTTGGTTTTTAGCATTTCACCTGATTCCGAAATAAACCACTCTGGATTCAAATCGGTATAAGTGTATAGTATTTTTTCAATAGTATCTGAGTTGAGTCCCGAGTTGTTTTTTATAGCTCTGCCAATTAAACCAACAGACAAACCAGCTTCAACAGTGATTTTATTGGGGTTTAACCCTTTGTAGGTCATGTAACTTTGCAATCTTTCAGTTATAGTCATCTTTAATTTTTTTTTTGTTTTTGAGATTAAAATATAGATATATTTCAATATTTATTTTATATTTGCAATACAAATATAGTAAAATATATACAAATAAGTATTTTTTTAGAACAAATTACAATAAAAATTTCAAAATGGAAGATTATAATAGACCAATTTGGCAATTGACCATAGGTGAATTT
>CAZPQV010000027.1:0-4646 GCA_964588705.1 uncultured Chryseobacterium sp. | reverse complement strand
CCCACACAAGAAAAGGTATTTAATGAAAAGTATGTTTACGGTCTTTCTGGATTAGCAAGAATATTGGGATGCTCTAAAAATCATGCAGGAAAATTGAAAAGTAAGGGAATTTTTGATGAAGCCATCATTCAAAATGGGAGAAAAATTATCATTGATTCGGAAAAAGCATTAGAACTTTTTAAAGATAACAGCTGATGGAAAACATAACCCCACAAACACCTCTTTGCAATCTGACCGTAAAAGAATTTTTAGAGATATCTAAAAATTTAAATTCTGAAAATATGTATGAATACGGTTTAAAAGGTTTGGCAAAAATTCTGGGCTGTTCCATTTCAAAAGCATCCAAGATTAAATCTTCAGGAATTTTGGATGAAGCCATCATTCAGAAAGGAAACATCATCATCATCGACAAGAAAAAGGCTATAGAACTTTTTGCAAGCAGTTAGAAATGTATTACTTGGAACTTATCGACCGATTTTGGGACTTCAATCACAAGGCAAGACTTGGCTCTTCGGCAATTTCGCTCTATCTGTACCTTTTGAAATTAGGAAAGGACAACGATAGTTATAAGGTCGTTATTTCCGATGTTGCACTCGGTAATGCATTGGGAATAACTAGAAAAACCGTAAAACCGACCAAAGATAAACTTCGCGAGTTGGGTCTTGTTGAATTTGAGTCCAAAAGTGGATTTCCTTGTAATTACAGAATTCTGTTAAATTACTTATCTGATATTCCCATACTGGAGAAAATAGAGAAGGAAAAAATCGAAAAAGTACCAAGTTTGGAAATTGTTGAAAAACATGAAACTTTAAAGAGAAGCGATTCGTCCAAGGAAGTTGTTCCCAAAATCAGTAAATCTAGTGATAAAGTTTCCATTACTGATACTTCCAAAAGCAGCAAGTCAAAAATTATTCCCGAATTGGAAGAATTTATTCAGTTTGCAACAACTTTAGAGGATTATCAGCCTCTTTTGGACTCTGTAATTGAAGAAAAATATCATTCGTGGTTAGAAAACGACTGGCGGAATAGTTCTGGAAGACCCATTTCCAACTGGAAATCCTCATTAAAAAGTATCCTGCCCTATTTGAAGAATAGTCAAAATGATGATACAGTTTCCGTCGATTCCATTCCAAATATCAAACGACCGAAAACATCATGAAATCAATAAAAAGTCGATTTCATTTCTAACAAATCGTAAAAACTTAAAACAATGAAAATATCTGACTTAAAACCTGGTCAAAAAGTAACCATCAATAAAATATCTTACGAATATCTGGGTATCCAGAAAGTGAGGATCCCCAATATAGGAGAAGCCGAAAAAAGGGTGTTCAAAGCAACTGGTGTTGATTCCTACAAACACTACAATCTCATTGATGGAGACAAAACACTGAAAAGTGAGAAAATAAAACTAGTAAAGAAAACTGTTCGAACCAAATAATTACCATCTGAAATCAGGAAATAAGAAATCAGGAACATTAAGAATAGAAAATGTCTTTATCTGAAAAAGATTTGCGCCATGTCCGAAAGAAGTTTGAGGACAAGGGAGAAAAAGTTCCCGACAAGATTCGGCTGGGAAACCATTTCGTGGACGACTTTATTTTTGATGACCAACAAGCGGCGGACATCCCAATCAATGCGCTTCGAGTCATTTTCAATATCGTTGCAATTATCGGCAATGAACAGTTTCGTCCCGAAGACCGTCCGAAGCAACTTTCCCTATTTGATGAAGAATTTGAAACAGAAAATAACATTTTCGCCTCCATCAAAATCCGGAACAGTAAAATTTCTCCGAGTGGTTCCACAAAGCAGGTTGTGGATGCCTATGAGTTTCTCGCCAAATTTAAGATGGGATGGTACAAATCGCTTAATTCAAAAGGGAACGAAATCAAAACATTTGGCGGACTTATTTCTACGCCAACCTATGACCAAAGAGGTTTTACCACATTTCTAATTAGCAGTTACTGGCTGAAAAAATTATTGGTTATTCCCGAATATAATTATGTACTCTATCATCTGGTGTATAATATCAGAAACAACAAACACATTATTTTCTCCATCTGGCTTTCAAAAATTCCCGAATCGGGAACAATGCTGAAGCTGGGTAATTTCAATAAAAAGTTTGGGTTAAATTATAAAAATACCAAAGATTTCTGCTTCAAATTTCTAAAGCCCATCAAAATCAATCTCGACAGATACAATAGTTTTTCTTTCCAATACAGGTATGAAAAGGATTCCATATTTATTGTTCCTATCTTAACCAAAGGATTTTCTCATCCATTTGAAGAAGCAAAAAAACTTATAGAATCAAACCAAGAGAATTTTAACCAAAGTCATAAAATTAACCGAAGATTGCTCTATTTCAAAAAACGATATAGATTAGACGAAGCCGAAACAGTCCAGTTTTTCCATCAATACGAAAATATACCGCAGACAAGGGAACTGATTGAAAGAGCCTTCAAGGAATTTATTAGGAACTGCAGAATGAGAAAGATAGCATCGACCGACTTTAAAGGTCAAAAATTTCTTATTGAAATTCAGGCACACATCAAGCATTTGTATAGAAATACAAAAATGGGAGAAATATTCCCTAATGGCTATCCGATGATTGTCTGATTTCGGAATTGCACTCACCACCAATTCGGAATTGCACTCACTAAAGTTAAAGAAATGTTAAAAATGAACAAAATAACAGCATCGAATTCGGAATTGCACTCACCCGAAGATTTAGAAAACACAAAAATTGTGGATAACCTAGCTGTTTTGTGGATAACTACGGTTATCAGAATAAATGGAAAAATCGATTCGGAATTGCACTCACCCCAAAACAGGCTTTATTTCGGAATTGCACTCACCCAAATTTCGGAATTGAACTCACTAGTTTTCGGAATTGAACTCACCGAAAAACACCATTAAATCCTTTGTGGCAAAAGAAGAATGCCGTTTGCTAAAAGTAATATAAAAATAAATTAAAAGTCTTTTTTATTTAAAAGGGAAATGTGGATAAGTAATTTGCATTAAAAGAAAAAAAATGAATTGCGAAAAAGTCAAGCAAAACGTCGGAATTCGGGCGGTTTTGGAGTCGTTCGGACTGTTTCCGGTCAAAGAAAATCCGAAAACTGCGTTTAATTTTGCGTTGGACCGGGAGGAAAAAATTCCAAGTCTGGCGGTCGATTTTGTCAAAAACAAGGCGTTCGATTTTGGAAATGGAAAAAGTTACGATGTGATTTCAATTGTCCAACAGATAAAGAAATGTTCCGTTTCAGAAGCATTGAAATGCCTTTCAACATTGGATTTTAGAGTTCAAAATGAAATAAAATATCACGAAACTACTGGTCAAACATGCAATCAGATTTTAGAAATCAAAGAAATCCAGCATCCTGCATTAATTCAGTATCTGAAGTCCCGAAGAGTTTTTGAGCAAAAGCATAGGGTTAAGGAAATTCACTACGAATTGAAAGGAAGAAAATATTTCGGAATTGGATTTCAGAATAAGTCCGGAGGTTTTGAGATTCGCAATCCACAGTCAAAAATATGTTTGGGAAAAAAGGATGTGACGTTGATTGTTAATGATAACAATCTCAAGAACGAGATTCTCATATTTGAGGGCTTTTTCGATTATCTGACCTACCGAAATTTAGACAAATCAGATAATTCAAACTGTGATTACTTGACTTTAAATTCAACTGCAATGTTTTTCAAGGTGGAAGAAAAACTGAAACAATATGAGAAAATTTCACTTTTTCTAGACAATGATAAGAATGGGAAATCGGTTAAATTAAAAATTAAAAGTCAATACAAAAATGTAGAGGATTGCTCTTTAATTTATCATAATTTTAAGGACTTGAACGAGTGGTTTTGTAATATTTGATCAGTTTAAATCATTGGAGAAACCATTTTCCAATGAATTTCCTTTAGTTTTCCATTAACAACCACGTCCATTGATTAAGTTTCCCAACTGCGGTTGGGCTTTTACGTTTGCAAATGTAGGACGGCACCACCCACACAAAAAAATCTTTTTGGGTTTCTAAAAAAATTCTTTCCACAAGCTCCAACAATTTTTCCAGACACTCCTAAATCCTTCGGACAAAAAGATTTCAAGCCCGATTCGGAATTTTCTGCCTTTATCCAGCGGAACCGAATCGGGTTTTGTATGGATGGTGCCGTCCTATGTTCATGGGCAAAGAAAAAGCCGGAACCTCAGTTGTACGAATCAAATCAACCATAGACGTTCTTTGAAATCAACGGAAAAACAATAAAAATCCAGCAAAAAATACTGTTTTCTAACTTAATATAAAAAAAGAAAAATGCCGAGTGTCCTCGATACCAAATCAATTCACTCCCAACATTTGACCTTTGACAAAACAAAAATTAACAAAATATTAACATTTTAAAATTTAAGATTATGAACACAATCGTAGGTAGAATTACCAAAAATGCAGAAATCAACACCTTGAAAAACGATAAACAGGTCGTAAACTTTTCGGTAGCACCCAATGACTAAATTACTAAAAAAAGTGGAATTGAAAAGCATATGCGGCTAAATATTTAGGCTTTTCAATTCAAGACTTCATCCCGCATTTTGCCAATACAATGTTGAACTAAACCTTCGGTAGCTTTCTCAGCGCTATATTTAGTTACTTTGTAAA
>CAZPQV010000026.1:26777-28729 GCA_964588705.1 uncultured Chryseobacterium sp. | reverse complement strand
ATAAAGGTGGAAGACGGCATCGTCATCAATCTGCGTTCGGGGAAATATTTGGTATTCAACGGAGATTTGGGAAGCGACCGTGTTCTGGAACTTTCCGAGCAAAATCAACAGCAGGGAAAAGTCAGCACCTTTTCCTTTAACAAGCAGATTTTTGCCGCCAATTATCAGCCGTTCAAAATCAACAGTCCCGAAGATTCCGCCGCCTACATTTCAAGCCAAAAGTTTGGACTGTCCGACAAGACGGAAGCCATCATCCTGAACAATGCGAACGACATCGTTGGGAAATTCATTCTTCCGCAGCATCGACAGTTCGAGAAACTGACCGAACTGATGACGATTCACGCCGGAACGGGTGTCATCCTTTATGGAAACAATGTAAACGAGCAGATGTACAAGGAATACCGCGACAAACTCGAACTGATGGGGTTCACGGCTTTGGATGCGATTTTATTGGAAAGCGGAAACTACCACTCCCTTTACGAAAAGACCAAAATCAACGTCTATGACCACCTTTTGGACAAATTCAGCAAGAACCATCTGAATGCGGAACCCATTGTCGGCGTATCGGAAAACAACCTAAATAATAGTTACTCTAAAAATTTTAGAAATATGGAAGAACCACCACAAAAGGATTACGTCAAACTGTTTATTGACGATTCCGAAGGTCATACCAAGCACGAATTTGAAATCTCCTTGACGGAAGACGACAAAGTGAACTACAGCCAGATTGCCTCAAAAATCCAGCTGTATCGAAAGCCGGAAGACCATGTTTTGCTATTCGTTGGCGGAGAACTGCTTACCTACGAGGGAAATGAGGAAACAGAAAAAATCATCGATTCCCTTAAAAGTCTTTTTCTTCCCGATGAGAAAAAACGGAGCAATTTATTCAGCCAAAGTAATTTTCATTCGAGATTTAAAGAAGAAATGGATGCCACAAGGTCAGGATTTTCGATAGACGACATCATTGGAGAGCCTTCTATAAAAGATTACGCCAAAATGAACGGAGATGACTTAACACAACACCTCAATAAAAACAAAGAATATTTTAACAATCAAACCCCAAACATTATGGAAACACAAAAAGAATTCAACCAGGTAGATTATCTAAAAAATCAGCTTAAATACCTCGGTTTCGGCGAAGACGAAAAACTTCACAAAGAATTGGAAAAAGGCATCAAGTCCAAAAACCAGCAATTCGAAATCAAAACTTCCTCGGACAAGGCACTGCCCGGAAACAAGGTTGATTTTGCCTTGAAATTCAACAAGACGGAAACGGGTGGTGTTTTCCTCAACTCTTACGACGCCAAATTGAAGAACGAGAAAGGCGAAGAAATCACCCACAATTTTTCGGTAAACAGAGAAAATACCTTTACCGCAAAAGAAGCCGTAAATCTTTTGGAGGGACGGAGCGTGAAAATCGAGTTCCACAACCCCAAAAGCGACCAGTCGGAAACCGCCTTCGTGCAGTTCAACTTTGAGGAGCCAAAGACGGAGAAAGGAAACTATATGTTCCAGAATTTCTACAAAAACTACGGTGTCGATACCGACAAAATCGTGGAAAAAGCCAACCTCGTTTTCGAAAAGCCGGAATACAGGGATAACACCATCAAGTCACTTGAAAAAGGAAATGTGGTGAAAGTGAAATTTGAAATGGACGACAAGGTGGTGGAAGGAAAAGCAGTGCTCAATCCGCAATACAAGAACCTGAACCTTTACGACAACGACATGAACCGCATCAACACCAACAAACCTTTGCAGGGAATGGAAAATGAAGAAAAACAGGAGAAAGCCCATGTGAAGGAACAGAGCATCAAACGATAATAAATAATACCTGACTATTATCCGAAGGCGGTAAGTCAAATTTTGATTTGCCGCTTTTTTTAAAATGTAATCATTATGAACATCAAATCCATATTTTTAGTTTTCGTTTCAGTATTTATCCTAAATTCCTG
>CAZPQV010000026.1:24295-26767 GCA_964588705.1 uncultured Chryseobacterium sp. | reverse complement strand
CACAAGGAAATCAAATCCGAAAAAGGCGGAATCGACCTCATTACCAATGTCTATTTTGATGCCTCCAGAGGATTGGACAAGATGCAGAGTTTCCACATCTCGAAAATGAGTTATTCGGAAAACCAAATTATCGAACTGGTTCCAAACCACACCTTTCCCGAAATGAATCAAAATGCCTATCTCGTGAGAGATTCTTTCTGCTATCCATTGGATGCTGAAAACGGCAACATCATACTTTCCGATATTCTTGAAAAACAAAAACCCGCATTGGTTTGGAACAAGAAGGACGGCGCCATATTCTCAAAAGAAATGATTCCGAACTATAATAACAGGCGGAAACTCTCCGACACGGTGTTATTCAAGAAAAAATACAGACGCTTCGAAATCAATTCGCCTTGGAACTATACCCGTTTCTACATCTATCCGACAGACACGATTCTGCCGTATTCCCTCTACAGACACGCCGAAAAGGATTATGGCGGAAGATTGGAGCGCATCGATTCCTACAATAAAAAGACCGACATCTTTGTAAGCCTGCAACTGCTTCCAAGAAAAAACTGGGACGACACGGCGAAAGACATTTTTGAGTTCAACCACTTCGTAAAAAACAGAAAAAGTGAGTGAGACATCCTATTTAAATCATTCTAGTTCAGAAATTTCCATTATTGAGGGAACTAAAAACGAACTGATTGTCTTTAACAGCGATAACGACAAAGATTCGTTTTTGGAACTTTTGAAACTAAACAATCAAAACAACGGCAGAACCCTTGTAACACTCAATTATAATGAAAATACTGGAAGCTTTGTCGAACGGTTTAAAAACTACGACGGAAAGATATTTCTGTGTCTAACCGGTGATGATGACGGAAATAGGTCTACACAAAAAATCCTCAATGAATTTCAAAATAAAAATATCAAGGACATCCGCCTGCTGTATGGAATTTCTGAAAATGGGAACCAAAACCTGGAAGAATATTTAAAAAATAAACTCCAAGTTCAAGAGAAAAATACTACTTTAGTTGAACAAAAAACGATAAGAAATGAAGACGATGGAACTCAATCCGAAGGAATTTCCGACACTCAGCACTTGGGAGCCGAACTTTCTCAACGAAATTCTGGAGAATCTAACCAAACAAGCAAACCCAAGCAAAACGGAAATCACTTTGGAGGACAAGCTGTGGACGGCAACCATACTGGAAATGGACTTGAAGACACAATCTGGAAGCATCTGGTCGGAAAACCAGAGCGAGGACCCGTTGACGGAACACAACCGCAAAATGCTGCAAAAAATGAGGGAGCAGAACATTCCTTGGGCGGAATCGTATCCGGGAGAAATGTATCCAATAGAATAGCAGAAATAGTAAAAACATCTACTCAAAACAATGAGGCATTAGGGGTTCTTATTTCAAAATATAAAGGTCAAAAACTGACCAATGAACAAGTTGCGGAAGTTGTTTCCGCAGCTTGTTTTGTTTCCAGCGATAAGCAAGTTAAACTCAAGGAAAGTCTTAACATTACCGAGGATTTAAAAGAGATCTGTCATCAATTCAAAAGTGGCGGAACAGCTAAAGAAGGCAGGGGTATTTTGGATGAATACTACACCGATTCAAGGATTGTAGATGCCGTCAGAAATTTAATCAAAGACCAGTTTAAGAACAGGCAGGAAATTTCGGTATTGGAACCCAGCGTTGGAACGGGAAATTTTCTGTATGCAGTGAAAGAATTGGGAATCAAGTCCAATATCACTGCCTTTGAAATCAACGAAAACACAGCAAAAATTGCGAAAATCCTTCATCCCGAAGCCCACATCCATCTCCGCTCCTTTGAAACCGAGTTTATCGAAGAGAAAGGCAACAAGAAGGAAATTGCCGAAAAATACGATTTGGTTATCGGTAATCCACCCTACGGCGACCATCGCGGATTATACAAAGGTTTGGGAGAAGAACCCAAAATCTCCAAATACGAGGACTATTTTGTCAAAAGGTCTTTAGATTCTCTTAAACCCAATGGAGTTTTGGCAATGGTGCTTCCTTCGGGTTGGTTGAACCGACAAGCCCAACTAAAAAATGCAGATATTTTGGAAGGTTTTCGTCTGCCGAATGGTGCTTTTGCCGGAACTCAGGTAGGAACGGACATTATTATTCTGCAAAAAAATTCCCAGAAAATTTCTACAGATATTTCCAATTATTTTGAAAAACATCCCGACAGGATTTTAGGGGAAACCCGAGAGAAAACCAACCGTTTTGGGAGGTTGGAAAACTATGTCTATGGAAATTTAGAGGACGCCTTATCTAGGATTGAGCAACTCAAAAATAAAAAGCAGACCGAAAGAATTGGAAACCTCTTTGAAGATTTGTTTTTGGAGGTTGATCAACCTAAAGGAGAATCAAAAAGCAAAACTTTAGAAAACACCATTCCCGCTAAAACAGAAGAAATTGACATTGCAGAAAAGAACGATAAAATTGAGCAAGG
>CAZPQV010000026.1:15119-24285 GCA_964588705.1 uncultured Chryseobacterium sp. | reverse complement strand
CTTTCCAGACTTAATGAAGTAAAATTCAAATCTCCCGCAATTGAAAAGGAGATTGAGAAGTATTTCAAACTCCAAACCCAAATTTTTGATAATCCCCCAAATTTTTCGAAAGACCAAATTGATGAAATTCATCGTAAAGCGGATAAAATTATCCAGTCCCACAAAGAGAAAAATGCGGAATATCGAATTCAGACCAAACCGGAAATCAAGAAAGGGGTTTTAAAATACCAATTTTTCAAAGCCGATGAAATTGTGAATGCCTCGCTTCAGAACAGTACCGATATTACTAAAGAACAGATTGAGGCATTTCGGGACACTTCCTACGACGGCACATTAAACAATCACGGTAAGCACTACCAATTTGCCAACTATATGGACGGAAATTGGGTTCACGATTTTTATTACGCCGAAGGGAATATCTACGCCAAATTAGAACAACTGGAAATAGACTTTAAGGACAGGTTCTCGGTTGGCGGAACAGAAAATCAATATGAGAAACAAAAGGATTTACTCCTCAATGTTCTTCCAAAACCAAAAACTTTAGACGAAATCTCAATCAGTCCGAATCATGAATTTGTCCACCAGTTTGATTTGGGATCCATAGAAAAGGAACGCTGGAATCAAAACACAAGACAGACGGAAACTGTAACGGTTCCCTATAATCTTGCAGAAAAATTCAAGGATTTTGTCGGAACGCTTTCCAGTGAGGCATTTGCAGGTTCTTCATCTTGGGAAGTAAGAAGTTTTGTAGACAACGAAAACGTTACCGGAAGCGACAAGGAACGGAATGCCTTGGTTCGCGAAAGACGAAAAGTCGCCGCCAACGACTTGTTTCAAAAATTTTTGAGGGAAGAATTGTCGGACGCTTTAAGGAAGCGTTTTGTCAATGATTTTAACCGAAACTACAACAATATCTATGTTCCGGACTATTCAAAGTTTCCTTTGTTTTCAAAAATCCATTTGAATTTTAAAGGTCGAGAACTTAGATTAACTGAAGTTCAGAAAGCCGGAATCGGAAGGCAGACCACGAAAGGTGTCGGATTACTTGCACATGAAGTGGGATTTGGAAAAACATTGTCTGGAATCCTGTCAATGCACGAAGCGATGGAAAGAGCAAATGCGAAAAGACCGCTGATTGTCGTTCCCAATGACAGCATTCTGAAACAGTGGGTGGAAACCATTTTTGAAACCATTCCCGAAGCCAAAGTGAATGTCTTGGGAAATCTCGGAAAAGACTTCGACCTCTCAAAATTCGACAACAAGGATGGGGAAATCACCATCGTCACTTACGAGGGTTTTAACAATATCGGTTTTTCTGAAAATATTACCCAAAATCTGGCTTCCAAGTTCTCCTATATTTCAGAAAATGAATTAAGAAGTGTAAACACCATCAGCGAAAGGGATTTTCAGAAAGAACTGGAAAAAGAAAAAGAACTGGTGGGTAAAATGAAGCGTGGCAAGATTTACGATTGGGAAGACTTTGGTTTTGACCATCTGACTTATGACGAAGTCCACAACGCGAACCATATCGTAGGAAAAGTAAGAATAAAAGACCGCCGATTTGCTTCAGACTTTAGAAATCAAAACCAGCAGACTTCAAAGTTGGGTATCAATACTTGGATGGCTGCGCAATACATCCAAGAAAAGAACGACGGTAGAAATGTTACCTTGCTTTCTGCAACGCCATTTACCAATAAACCACTGGAATATTATTCTATTCTCTCCTTGATTGCGAACAAGAGATTAGAAGAATCGGGCTACTTCAATGTGAATACCTTCTTTGAAACCTTTATGGAGGCAGACAACGACATGGAGATTGACGCAAAAGGTGATGTGAAATTCAAGGCGAATGTTCGACGTTTTAAAAACAATTCGCTGTTTCAGCAACTTTTATCTGAATTTATTGATATCAAAGGCGAAGAAGACAATCCAGAATTGGTGCGGCCCAACCGAATCAACAAGGAATATAAGATTGAGCAGAACTATTTAACGAGTGAGCAATACGAAATGCTCAATGAAAACTTTACCGAAACCCAAAAAGGGGCAATTCTTACGCATATCCTTAATGCCCGTTTGATTGCGATTTCACCATATCTTTCTCCCTATTATGAAGGAGAAGAACCGTCTTTAGAAGAGTTTATAGAGGATTCTCCGAAACTAAAACAAACGATGGATTTGATTCGGCAGAACAAAAACGACATTCCGGATTCGGGACAGATTATCTACTCTGAATTAGCTGTTTCGGAATTTCCGAAACTAAGGGAATATTTGGTACGGGAGGTCGGCTACAAACCGGAAGAAGTCGGAGTCATCACCGGAGCAACCAGCAAACCAAACCGTTTAAAGATTCAAGATGATTTCAATTCCGGAAAAATAAAGGTGGTCATCGGAAGCGAGGCGATTCAGGAAGGAATGAACCTTCAGGAAAATACGACGGATATTTACATGCTTTCTCTTCCGTACAACTTTACCTCTCTACGGCAAGTGGAAGGTCGTGCTTGGCGACAAGGAAATAGGAACGAAAATGTAAGAATCAACTTTATGTTGACCAATGACAGCATTGATGTCTTTATGCTTCAAAAATTGCAATCCAAACAGGCAAGATACTTGGAGGCAATGAAGAAGGGAGCCGATGTTTTAGATATTTCTGACATCAGCACGCAGGAAATGAAAACCGCCATCATCACGAATCCCGAAACCAGAGCGAATATAGAAATTGAACTGATGAAAAAGCAAATTGAAACCGAAAAAAATAAATTTTTGGCTGATTCTGCTTTTGTGCTTCGAAAATATGACAGTTTTATTAAAATTCAGGAAGAAGTAACTAAAGCGCAACATAACTACAACCGAATCTTAGGCTATTCCAAGGAAGAGGGCGACAATGCCGAATACTGGAAAAACCAGCTTCCATTTTATCAGAAAACGATTGATTTGACAAAGGAGAAAGTCCAAGAGGAAATTGATATTCTTTCTCAAAAAGGCGTGAATGTGACGGAGATTGAACAGCAGACAAAAATTACTGAAGATAAGATTGCTGAATTGGATAAAAGGTTGGAGGATTTGCCTAATGTTCGGGAGGGATTGGTTGAGAAGTATAGGGAGGAGAAGGAAATGCAGTTGAAAATTAATGAGAGTAGGGGTTATTTAGAGGAGAGAATGGTGGAGAATTCACAATTATTTAAGACGAATATTATCAGAGTAATTGATAAAAATTTTGAAAATGAAAATGTACAAAAAATAGAAATACAACAATATGGAAGAAAGAGATAATAAAAAAACAGGGACTTGAAGTCCCTGTTTTAGTCCCCGCTATGCGTAAATCACTGATTTACAGCGTGTGTAGTAGCCCGTAGGGGAATCGAACCCCTCTTGCAAGAATGAAAATCTTGAGTCCTAACCGATAGACGAACGGGCCGCTATATAAATTAAGCTAATTTATTAACGTGCTTGGTTAGTTTGCTCTTAATGTTATTTGCTTTGTTCTTGTGAATGATGTTTTTCTTTGCCAATTTATCCACTAAAGCAATAACTTTTGGAAGCTGTTCTGCAGCAACTTTTTTGTCTTCTTCATTTCTTAATACTTTCACAGCTGTTCTTGCAGTCTTATGATAGTATCTGTTGCGAAGCCTTTTCGCAGCATTTTGTCTGATTCTTTTTAAAGCTGATTTATGATTTGCCATAATTGTATTCTCAATTGTGGGTGCAAAGATATAACTAATTTTTTATCCTGCAAATTTATTTTTAAAATTTTCTAAAAAAAAAGTTGTAGCCTATAGGGGAATCGAACCCCTGTTGCAAGAATGAAAATCTTGAGTCCTTACCACTAGACGAATAGGCCGTTTTTTTTCAGAAACTTCAAACCGTCACTGCTTTTTAGAAATTTTTCTCTTTTTCGAGCAGCTTCCCAAGTTTCACTTGTTTCTGTATAGACTATTTCCCACGGAATATGTCCTTTTGTATATCTGTTCTTACCAGCATTATGTTCTTTAAGTCTCCGGGTCAGATCTTTTGCCATTCCGGTATATCTTGCACCATCTTTTAGACTTTTTAAAACATAAATGGTAATCATTTTATTCTTATGTTACGTAGCCTGTTGGGTAATCCCTGTCTAATTAGATTAGAGAACCCCTGTTGCAAGAATCCTGCCTGTCGGCAGACAGGGAAAATCTTGAGTCCTTACCACTAGACGAATAGGCCGTATTTAAAGGACTGCAAAAATACTGAGAATTTTAATATTCTGCAAAGGTTTTACAAATGCTTATTTCGAAACTTTTTGGATGACAGTGTTTTTAATGCCCTTCGACTCAAGATCTTTCATCAGGGTAATAGCTTCCTCCAAAGATTTTACGTTACCGTAAGTATAGTAGAAAATACCATTTTGCTTAGTGCGGATGAGTTTGTCGCCCAAAGTTTTCACAGCATAAGAGTTACTGCTCAGTCGGTCTTTTCCAGCGGCTACTTCTATAGTATAGTATCCGGCACCCAGTTTTTGATTTGGAGTAAACCCTATGGAAACTGCATTTCTGAATCCGGCATCTTTCGCGGTTTTCAGGTTGTTGTCTCTTACCGATGCAAAGTTTGTATTGGCATAATAGTATTTATACAGATTGCCTTCTTTTATGGTAAGAATATATTTCAGACCTTTCAGAGCCGGATCCGCAGGAGTATATTTATTAGGAGCACTCATCAGCAGGATTCTAAAATCATTTTTCAGCGGTTGCTCCTTCGGCTTCTCAGGTTCAGGAGCTACAGTGGCAAAATTTCCTCCTTTTCTGTCAACAGCTTTCTTATAACCTACTATTCCATTATAGATGCTGGTTGCAATTTCTTCCTGACCTTTGGTGGATGCTATATAATGTGCCTCATCATAATTACTCACAAATCCCATTTCAACAAGAATAGACGGCATCGCATTCTGACGTAAAACGTGGAAGTTGGCTTCTTTCACACCACGCGAAAACCTTTTGTCTTTGTTAACGAAATTATCCTCTACAAGACTCGCTAAAACTAGGCTCGCTTCACGATACCGTGATTGCTGAATCTTTAATGCAATAAGGGATTCCGGGGAAGACGGGTCGTATGATGCGAAGGTTTGTCGGTCTTGCGCATCAAGAAATATTACTTCGTTTTCTTTTTTGGCAACTTCAAGGTTGGAGCGGTTTGCACTTGTCCCCAATACGAAAGTTTCAGTTCCGTATGGTGAAGTTCTGTCGATTGAATTGACGTGAATGGAGACAAATAAATCAGCTTTGCTTCTGTTTGCTAAATTAGTTCTTTCGGTAAGCGAAGGATAAACATCAGTTTTTCTCGTATAAATAACTTTGAAATCTTTATCTCTTTCCAGCATGGCTCCCACTTTAAGGGAAACGGCAAGTGTAATGTCTTTTTCAGCAACATAACCGATGTCAGAATAGCTTCTTGCGGCACCATGATCATGTCCACCATGTCCGGGATCCAGCACAATAACGAATTTTTTCTGGGCTCCAACAAGGGCAAATAACATTAAAAAGAATAGGAGATAATATTTTTTGAAAGAAATTGTTTTAATATTCATTCTTCATTATTTAAAAAATAGATTAATTTTGAACCCATCAAAATTTAAAATTACAGGTATCAAAATAAGTTTCAAAAATAGATTACATATTTTAATTATCCTAATTTTTAACACTTTTTTAGCAGTTGTAAATGCTCAAAATTTGTCTGAAAATAAGATGATTAATGATACTGTTTCCAAAAAAGATACCACGATTGCAAAACAGGAACAATTGGATGATATTGTGCGCTCAAGTGCGGATAATATCAGGAACGATATTCCTAAAAAAATGACATATCTTAATAAGAATGCACAGATTACTTATCAGGATATGAAAATCAATGCAGATTATATTTCAATCGACTGGAGCACCGGAGATATTTATGCAAGAGGGAAACTGGATGAAAACGGGAGAGTCACCGAACCTGTAATCACAGATCAGGCCGGGAAAATCTATGAGACCGACGAGTTTAAATTCAACTATAAATCAAGAAGAGCCATTGCTTACAACGCGAGAACAGAAGAAAACGAAGGCGTTATTGTTGCTGAAAAAACCAAGAAGGTAAACGATTCGGTTTATTATATGGCTCGCGGAAAATATACCACCGACGAGTATTTCATCAGTAAAAAAGATACGATTGCAGATTATTATCTGCTTGCTCCCGATATTAAATTAATAAAAGGAAAAAACAAATCACAGGTCGTTACCGGTCCGATTCAGATGTATATTGAGCGTGTGCCAACACCATTGGCATTGCCATTTGCTGTTTTACCATTTTCGGATAAAAGATCTGCCGGAATCCTGATTCCAAGTTTTGGTGAGCGGCAGGATGTAGGGTTTTTCCTAAACGGTCTAGGCTACTATCAGCCAATTGGTGATCATTTCGATGTTAAAGTTCTCGTAGATTTTTTCACCAAAGGAAGTTGGAATATCCGTCCGGAAGTCAATTATGTGAAGAATTATAAATTCTCCGGAAATTTCAACAGTGAAGTCGGTACTACAGTTCGTGGAATAAAAGGTCTTGATGATTACAGCAAATCTACCACTTACAGGATTGGTTGGAGCCATCGCCAGGATCCGAAAGCCAATCCGTATTTCAACTTTTCTGCCTCGGTGGATATTGTGAGTAATAAGTTCTACAACAACACGATTAACAACAACCATATCTTCAACGACAGAGTCCTGAAAACGCAGCAAAGTTCCAATATCAGCGCAACAAAGCGTTTTCTTACTTTACCGATTACCATCACCGGAAGTGCATCGTACTCACAGAATTTTGCTGATGGAACGGTCAATTTACGATTGCCACAAATGAATGTTGCGGTTAATCAGTTTTATCTGTTTAAGCCATCTGATGGTGTAATGAGACAGGGTTTGCTTGAAAATATCACAGTGAATACCGGTCTTAATTTTTCGAATTTTGTAAACACAAAGCAGGAAGATATCTTCAAATCTGCCATGTGGAAAGATATGCAGACAGGATTGCAGAACAATATTTCACTTTCTACAAATTCAACCATTGCGAAGTATTTTAACTTTAATATTTCTGCTAATATCAATAACGTATTAACCACGAAAACGCTTGACAGAAACTACAATCCGATAACCAACGAAATTGATAATAATTACAACAGAAAATTAGCCGGTTTCAGTACGTTTTCTGCCAATGCGAGTCTTCAGACGATTCTTTACGGTCAAATGAATTTTAAGAAAGATGCGAAAATTCAGGCGATAAGGCATATGGTAACACCGAGTATTGGTTTTGCATACCAACCAGATTTCGGAGCGTCGAGTTGGGGATATTACCGTAATTTCTACAATGCAGAAGGAATTCTAACACCATATTCTATTTTTGATGGAAGCATCTTCGGAACGCCACCAACGGGACTTCAGCAATCCTTAACGTACAGTATTGCGAATAATCTTGAAATGAAGGTGAGATCAAAATCAGATTCAACCGGAGTGAGAAAAATTAAACTTTTTGAATCATTAAATATTTCTGGAAGCTACAACTTCGCCGCCGAGAGATTCAAATGGTCACCAATCAGTGTTAGCGCACAAACCAACTTCCTGGACGGAAAAATGAATGTGAACTCTAGCATGATGATTGATCCTTACAAAACCGTTTATGATGAAAATGGAGTAGGAACCCGAGTTGAAGAATTTGGCGGATTTGGAATTCAGGCGTTCAATGTAAGTATGTCGGTTCCGCTGAGTGAAGCAATTTTCGGAGAAAAACCAAAGATGGAAGAGAAGTACAGCAAAAAGGGTGAAATCCGAAATGAGAATTATTATTTTGATGATGATAATTACTCAAGATTTACGCAGCCTTGGACGTTGAATATCGGTGCCGATTATGCATACTCCAAAGCCGGAACCAGATTTGGGAACAGTATGGCAGCGATGAGGCTGAACGGTAGTATAAAACTGACGCCTTTCTGGAATATCACCGGAAGTACGAGTTATGATTTCATCAGCGGAGAAATTGCGCATACCAGACTTGGATTTCACAGGGATCAGCGAAGCTTCGTAATCGATTTCAACTGGGTGCCTTTCGGAAGGTATAAAGTATATGATTTCTTCATCGGAATTAAAGCGAATATCCTGAGAGATGCGCTGAAATATCGTGACAGAAGTTTCACCGATCCAAACCCTACTTTCTAAGAATATCTTAAAACATAATCTTATATTTGCAAAAGATAAAAATCTGACTAATCGTGAAAAAAATTATCTCTACACCCAATGCTCCTGCTGCGATAGGACCATATGCACAGGCAAACTTTGCGAATGGAATTCTTTATATTTCCGGGCAAATTCCATTAAATTCTGAAACCGGTAAACTTGCAGAAGGTATAAAAGACAGCACGCATCAGGTAATGAAAAATCTTGAAGCCATTCTTACAGAAGCCGGAATGACGTTTAAGAATGTTGTAAAAGCAACAATTTTTCTGAAAAATATGGATGATTTTGCTGTGATGAATGATATCTACGCTTCTTATCTGGATGCGGACCATTATCCGGCACGCGAGACGGTTCAGGTGTCATGTCTGCCAAAAAATGTAGATGTAGAAATTTCGATGATTGCACATCAGGGCTAAAAATTAATGAATTTTCTTAGAAATACATTAGGTGTAATGGTTGGGCTGTGCGTTGCATGGCTCATTATTTCGCTTGGAGTAAGAATTAATTCGGAATGGGTGACGTATGACAAGTTCTCACCCTTCACAAGTTGGGAAAAATTCCTGATTTCAAGAGAAAAGGATGACAGATTCTTTGTCTATCTGCTGTTTCTTTCAGGGATTTCAGCAACCGTTGGTGGCGTTGCCGCAGCAATTATTGTAAAGTATGCTAAAGTTGCCTACGCGATTCTTATAGGATTTATTCTGCTTTTTGTGGCGATGCTCGATGTAATTATCTTTCCATATCACCCAACATATTATAAGATTCTTATCTTCCTTACGTTTTTTCCTTTTGCATGGATGGGAGGGAAAATCACAGAAGTTATTTATGAGCGGAAAAAGAAAAAAGATAAAGCCACAGAACAAAATTCACAATAAAAAACGCTTCAGATTTCTGAAGCGTTTTTCTATTATCTAAACTTAACATCATTCTTCTCGCTGTCACCCTGAGGT
>CAZPQV010000026.1:8333-15109 GCA_964588705.1 uncultured Chryseobacterium sp. | reverse complement strand
CTCGAAGGGTCAGCTAAACCTTAGCCTCAACCTTAATCTTAACCTTAGTTCGGCATTGCAAATCCTTTCGTGTACATCCTTCCGTAGTGATCTACAAATTTAATCTGAACGTTCCCTTTGTAGTTTTTCAGAATGTTCTCAACATCTTTTTGTGAGTTCACTGGTTTACCGTTGATTTCAGTAATGATGAATCCATCGGATAATCCGTTTCTTGCAATTTCACCGTTTGGAAGTGCATTTTTCACTACTACACCGCTATTTAGGCCGTATTCAGTTTTAAATTTCGCAGTAAGCGGTTCGAATTCAGCGCCAATTTTTTCAGAAGCGGTAAGGTCGGCTCTTGTTCTGGTAGTGGTTCCTCCTCTTTGGTCTTTCAGAGTTACACTTTTGATATATTCTTTTCCGTCTCTTTGGTAATTCACCGTTACCACATCGCCCGGTCTCTTGCTTCCGATGGCTAAAGAAAGATCAGCAAAATCGGTGATATTGGTACCGTCAATTTTTGTGATGATATCACCTTTTCTGATGCCTGCATCTTCTGCACCACCTTTATCCATTACTTCAGTTACATAAACTCCGGTTCCACCTTTAATATTTGCAGAAAATCTTTGGTTATACTGAGCAACCTGCGCCTGATTTGAAAGATCTAAAGTTCCAACACCAAGGAAACCTCTCTGTACCAATCCGAATTTCTTAATGTCTTCAACAATTTTTCGTGCAAGATTTGAAGGAACAGCAAATCCGTATCCCTGATAATATCCTGTAGTAGAAGCTATTGCGGAGTTGATTCCGATAAGGTCACCATTTACATTTACCAATGCGCCTCCGGAATTTCCCTGGTTAATCGCAGCATCCGTTTGAATGAAACTTTCAATAGGATTCGTTGCAGATCCCTGTCCTGAAAGAATTCCGATTCCTCTTCCTTTCGCGGAAATAATCCCTGCAGTTACGGTAGAGTTCAAACCAAGTGGATTACCAACTGCTAAAACCCATTGCCCGATTTCCACCATATCAGAATTGGCAAAGTTCAGGTAAGGAAGTCCTTTTTCTTCAATTTTAAGAAGTGAAATGTCGGTATTAGGATCAGTTCCAACTAAGTTTGCAATATAAGTTCTCTTGTTGCTCAGTACCACTTCAAGTTTGTTGGCACCTTCTACAACGTGATTATTCGAAATAATATATCCGTCAGGAGAAATTATTACACCGGAGCCCATACTTGTAGGCATATTATCCGGTCTTTGCTGTCTTTGGCTTCTTTGGTCGCGGAAGAACCAGTCGAGAATATCCTGTTCTGTACTTCTTCCTGCACTTCTGCTCGTATAATTTTTAATGGTAACTACAGCCGGAACAGTCATTTTCGATGCTTTTACAAAATCATCTCCAACCGCAGCGGTATTCATTCCTACAAAAGAAACATCTTTAGAGGACGTGAAATAAGTCGCTCCGGAGATTAAACCAACCAACGCATAAGGCAGCATTTTCTTAAAAGTATTCTTCATTTTATATTCTTTTCTTTTTATAAGTTTCTCAGATTAAGATAACAAATTTAATGCTAAATAAGTATTATTAATTTTATGGGTGTTTCAGATTTAACTAAAATTTAACTTAAATTATAGGATTTTAAAGGTTTTACAGAGATTTTACTGATTTTATTGTGACAATATCGACAGAGTCTATGATGGTAATTTTGTCACAATTCAGGATGATTAATGTAATAAGAATCCTCTGAATTCTAAAAAGGTTATCTTTGCAAAAATTTTCAAAATATAAAATGACGCAAAGCGGAAAAATAGAATTAATGTGTCCTGCAGGTGATTTCACTGCAATGCAGGCTGCATTGGACAACGGCGCAGACTCCATTTATTTCGGTGTAGAACAGCTGAATATGCGTGCCCGGGCATCGATGAACTTTACTATTGATGACCTTCCGGAGATTTCAAGAAGATGTAAGGAGAAGGGAGTAAGAACGTATCTTACACTGAACACCATTATATACGACCACGATTTATCCATCATCAAAACCTTGTTGGATAAAGCAAAAGAAGCTGACCTTACTGCTGTGATTGCGATGGATCAGGCTGTGATTGCATACGCAAGACAAATCGGGATGGAAGTGCATATTTCCACGCAGATTAATATTACCAATATCGAAACGGTAAAATTCTATGCGCTGTTCGCTGATACTATGGTAATGAGTCGTGAACTTTCGATTTCTCAGGTTAAGAAAATCTGCGATCAAATCGAGCGCGAACAGATTAAAGGGCCTTCCGGAAATCTGGTTGAAATTGAAATTTTTGGTCATGGTGCGCTTTGTATGGCGGTGTCAGGCAAGTGTTATTTGAGTTTACACTCTCATAATTCTTCGGCAAACAGAGGTGCGTGCAAGCAAAACTGCAGAAAAAAATATACGGTGATTGACCAGGAATCCGGTTTCGAAATTGAACTGGACAACGAATATATGATGTCGCCGAAAGACCTTTGCACCATCGGTTTCCTTGATGAAATTATTGATGCAGGCGTAAAAGTTCTTAAAGTGGAAGGGCGCGGACGTGCACCGGAATACGTGGCAACTGTTACCAAATGCTACAGAGAGGCGATTGATTCGGTTGCTGACGGGACATTCTCTAAGGAAAAAGTCGATGATTGGATGAAACGTCTTGAAACTGTTTACAACAGAGGGTTCTGGAGTGGTTATTATCTTGGTCAGGAATTGGGCGAGTGGTCGCCAAATCCGGGTTCAAATGCTACTCAAAAGAAAATTTATATCGGAAAGGGAAGACATTTCTATCCAAAATCAAATATTGCAGAATTCCTGATTGAGGCCTATGACTTAAATGTAGGCGATAGGGTTCTGATTCAAGGCCCAACAACCGGTTCGCAGGAAATGGAAGTTGCTGAATTGATGGTGGACGGAAAAGGAATGTCGGAGAAAGCAACGAAAGCCGATGTGATTACTTTCAAAACTGACTTTAGAGTGCGTCCTTCCGATAAACTGTATAAAATAGTGCAAGCGTAAAATTAGAAGATACAAGAAACAAGGCAAAAGACAAAAGTAACCATTCAACACTTTAAACTTTTTACTTTTATCTTGAGTCTTATTTTAGAATATGGTAATCATCACACTTCAGCGCGACAAATGTATCGGATGTAACTACTGTGCAGAATTTGCTCCGGAATATTTCCGTATGTCTAAAAAAGACGGAAAATCTGTGCTGCTGAAATCTACTGATAAAAAAGGTTTTTTCACGTTGAAGACGCCAAATCCTGATGCTTTGGAGCCATGCGAAAAAGCCGCAAAAGCCTGTCCTGTAAAGATTATTTCTGTAAAAATGGTTTAGGATGAAGAAGAAGCAACTCAGGAAACTTTATATGGAAAAACGGATGGCAATGTCACAAACCGAAGTGAATTTTTTGTCTGAAAAGATTTTCAATAATTTTTTGTCTGAGTTTGAAGTTTCTGAAAATCAGAAAGTTCACATTTTTCTTTCCATTGCTAAATTCAGGGAAATCAATACTTTTTATTTCATCAGGTATTTTAGAGAAAGGAATGTAAATCTTTATGTCCCAAAGGTTTATAATGATGAGATGATTTCTTTAGAATTCAGTTTAGGTACTCCGATGGAAGTCAGCGACTGGGGAATTGCAGAGCCGAAAGGAAACGAGGATATTGGTATTAAAGACTACGATATCATCATTACTCCGTTATTATATTGTGACGAAAACGGCAACAGAGTTGGTTTTGGGAAAGGCTATTACGATAGTTTTTTCAAAACTTTAAACCCTGAATGTTTGAAAATCGGTGTCAGTTTCTTTGAACCGAATGAAACAATTGATGATGTTTCTGAACGCGATGTTCAGTTGGATTATTTGGTTACTCCTGAGAGAATACTGTCATTTGGCGGTACTTTGTAAAAATTCAGGAAGTAGAATTTAAATTCTCTTTTAAACTGAATCGGTGCTGAAAGCAAAATGTACTGCGCATCTCTTTGATATTTCCCGATGGATTTTGTGTCATCAAAATATTCCACATCAAATTTTGCAAAATCTAAAGTATCGTTCTTAAAAGTCTTTTTATAAACTTCTAGACTGTTTACTTTGGCTTTCTTCACCTTCAGGCTTTCTAGTTCTTTGAAAAGTGGCTTAAACGTCATGGAATCCGGCTTGTAGAAGTAATTTTGCATTTGCGAATAAACTACAGAATCTATTTCCGTATCCTTCTTTCCCGCATTATATAGTACGGAAAGATCCAGAAGCTCCTGTATTTTTTGTTTTGTAATCTTGTTGATAGCGAGTGCACTGTCCATCTTTGTTGAAGGATAGCTCTTTTGATTGGTATTATATTTTACCTCCTCCAGCGACGGTTTTGGCTCCTCCTTCTTACAGGAGAAAATCAGGAATATTAATGATAGTAAAAAAAGTTTATTGAGTTTCTTCATTTTCTGTGATTCTGAATTTAATAAGTACAATTTTTCCTTTATCCATTTGGGTGTCAATCACTTGAAGGTTTTCCAAGGACGTAGTTGGCGTTGTAACAAGGTTGATATATCGCTGTTTGTTTAAAGTCTCTATACCATATTTGTCGTTATCGTAAACCTGGTAGATTAATGCATTGTCACTAATCAGAAAGTTCAGACTTTCTCTCTTACGTTTCAAATCCTGAATAGAATTCGAATAGTAATAGAGCATAATGGCATAATCATCCGGAATTAGCTCGATACTTTCGTTATCCGGCGCACTTTCGAGATTTCTCTTAATGGTATCTGTTTTATAATAAGGTGAAGAAACCACCATAGTAAGCGATTTAGATTTGGTGGTATACACAAACGAATTGTTTGGTTTTACCTTAAACATGATTGGAGTTTCGTTCTCCTTAAGGATTTGTACCGATAATTCATCATTAATCCTCGAATTTCTGTCGGCGTCAATAAAAGTATAAGTAAATTCTTTACTGAAAATCTGATCCTGAAATCCCAATATTCCCACACCAATAGCTAAAATTGCCGAAATTGCATACCAAAGGGAGTTTTTTACGGTCTTTTTTAAGGATTTTTGTTCGCTTGTATCGTAGGAAGAAAAAACATCTGAATTTTCTTTATTTCTCTGAATATCAGTATCATTAATTTGTAAATTAACTTTTTCTTCCACTTTTTTTACCGGAATTTCCGGTTTTTTCACCTCTGGTTTAGAATTCTCAGAATTTTCTACTAATTCTTCGAGTTCAGCAGCAGTTTCTTCTGAAATTTCTTCCTCGTCATTAAGGATTTCGTTGGCAAAAAGATGCTTTTTCTTAAAGTCGTACCAAGAGACGTAACCCGCATAAACAGATAGTAAATTGAGAATATCAATACGTGGAAGTTTGGTGACCGGTGAATTCTTAAAATAGGTGTAAAAAGACTTCTCGCTGATGTTACCTTTAGTTACTTTTCTAAGGTCTTCCTGGAAATATATGATATCAATACCCTTCCAATTTGAAATTTTTTCATCGGAAGGTGTGTGATTTTCAAGATAACGCGACTGAATTTCACTTTTCAGTTGCTCAAAGTGCAATAAATCTAAATCTGTCAAAGTATTATAAAAAACACTAACGTGTTGATTTTCAGTTATTGATTTTTGTAAAATAGTTTTACAAATATATTACAATTAATTTTCCAAAACAAATTTTTTTCTCACCATACCTTTGTCCTGTTCAAATGATGTGAACACACCAAATTGAAAATTAATTTAAAAACAAATTTAAAATTTTAATTATGAAAAAATCAATTTTAATCGCTGGAGTTGCTGCACTTGCACTTGTAGCGTGTAAAAAAACTGAAACTGTAGATACTGTAGATGCTGCTTCTGAAGTTGTAGATTCTGCTGCTGCTGTTGCTGATTCTGCTGCTGTTGTTGTAGATTCTGCTGCTACTGTTGCTGTTGATGCTGCTGCTGACGCTGCTGCTGCTACAACTGCTGCTGCTGCTGACGCTGCTCAGGCTACTGCTGAAGGTGCTGCTGATGCTGCTGATGCTGCTGACGCTGCTAAAGATGCAGTAAACGAAGCAAAAGATGCAGTAAACTAATATTGCATGCAGTGAATTTTCGGGAACGAAATAAAAAATTAAAAAAAAATAATTTGGCAAATGAAAAATTTTATATATTTGCCGCCGAAAAAGTAAATTTTTTAACTTAAAATAAATATTTAAATCTTATGAAAAAGTCATTATTCGTAGCTGGTATCGCTGCTCTAGCTCTTGTAGCTTGTAAAAAAACTGAAACTGTTGAAGGAGCTGAGGCTGTTGTAGATTCTGCTGAAGTTGTTGTAGATTCTGCTAACGCTGTTGTAGATTCTGCTAACGCTGTTGTAGATTCTGCTACTGCTGTTGCTGCTGACGCTGCTGCAACTGCTACTGATGCTGCTGCAACTGCTACTGAAGCTGCTGCTGAAGCTACTGAAGAAGCTGCTCAGTAATTACTGACTACAGTAAAAAACAAACCGTTTCTCTCAAAGAAGCGGTTTTTTGTTTTTTATGTGTTTTAAAATCAACTTTTCTGTCTTAAGATCTCGTAGCAGGTAATGGCAACCGCATTGCTGAGGTTTAAAGAATCTATAGTTCCTGCCATCGGAATTAGGGTATTTTCTCCTTCGTCACTCCAAAATGCAGAAAGCCCTGAATGTTCGGTCCCGAAAAGAATGGCAGACTTTTTATTAAAGTTTCTTTCGTTAATGTTTTTTGCTTTTTCACTCATAATCGTGGTGAAAATTTGAAAGTCATTTTCCTTTAAGAACGAATACAGTT